>JAQVBK010000208.1 GCA_028690365.1 Candidatus Cloacimonadota bacterium | reverse complement strand
CTTTGAACACAGGTCCTTCTTTACATACTCTTTTGTAAACAGTGTTGTTGTCCTCCCTGATACTTACAACACAGCCGTAGCAAGCACCGATTCCGCATCCCATGTATTCTTCCAATGATACTTCCATCTCACAATTGAGTTTTGAGGCTATTTCAGAGCATCTCTTCATCATCTGATCAGGTCCACAGCAATAAATCATCGCAAATTTTTTCTCAGCCAGAATTAGCTCTAGTCCATCTGTAACTAATCCCCGGATACCGCTACTTCCATCATCTGTGTAGATAATATTACAAGAATGAAAAACATCATTTTTTGTTCTTCCACCGTGCATCCAAACAACGTTGTTTTTTCTTTCCAGTTTACGTTTTAAATAAAAAAGCGGAGCATAACCAATACCTCCGCTAATTAGTAAAATATCCTTATTTTCAGAATCAGAGAATCCATTACCTAGAGGTCCAATAATATCAAGTATTTGTCCTTCTTTTGCTTTGGATAACATATCAGTACCATAACCTATACGCTTAATCATGAAACCTATTTCTTCATCTCTTATATCGTAAATACTAATCGGTTTTCTCAGAAGAGACAAGTCGCTTCCGGGAATTTTGATCTCGAAAAATTGTCCGGGAATAGCATCAAGCATTTTCTCATATGCTTTTACCCAAACAATGAAATAGTCTATTGATAGTCTGTCTAATCTGGTTATGAAAGTTTTACCCAGAATTGCGCTTCCGGTATTCATTTCTACTGGCATTGGACTCTCCTAAAAAAAGTGAAAGCTAGTCAATTTCAGATTGCTTTTCACTGTTCCACATTATTTTCCCATCACATAAAGTATATTCTATCTTGCCTTTAAGGGTCTTATTCAAATATGGAGTATTTTTTGATTTGGAAGTAAGACTGTCAATAGTGATTTCAATTTCTTTGTTTAAATCTGCAATTGTAATGTCTGCAGCGAATCCCTCAGCAATTTTGCCTGAGTTTAACTTAAGGAATCGAGAAGGCGCAGAGCTCATCTTTTCTATAAGCAATTCCAGAGTAATTCTATCATTTAATACGAGTTCGCTGTAAAGCGATGCAAATGCAACTTCAAGTCCATTAATCCCAAACGGGGCGTAATTGAATTCAACTTCTTTTTCGAAATCAGCATGGGGCGCATGATCTGTTGCGATAAAGTCTATGACCCCTTCTTTCAAAGCATCAATACATGCCAATCTGTCTTTTTCAGTTCTGAGCGGAGGTTTCACTTTTGTATTTGTATTAAATCCAATTACTGCTTCTTCATTGAGAGTGAGGTGATGAGGTGTTACTTCTGCCGTAACGGGCAGTCCTCGCTTCTTTGCTTCTCTAACCAATTCAATTGATTTTGCGGTTGAGATGTGTGCGATATGCAATCTGCATTTAGCGCTTTCAGCCAACATAATATCTCGGGAGATAATTATTTCTTCAGCAATTGCCGGAATTCCTCCCAGTCCCAATTGAGTAGATATTTTTCCTGCATTTATCTGACCCTTGCCGCAAAGATTATAATCCTCAGCATGAATGATAACCGGAATATTAAAATTTGAAGCATACTTCATACAGTTCAGCGCAAGTTTTGAGTTTTGAATACAATTTCCATCATCACTGACGGCAACAATTCCACCTTGAAGCATCAAAGCCATTTCTGCAATTTCCTTTCCTTCTGATTTCTTTGTTACAGCTCCGATGACCTTCACTTTGCAATAACCAAGGTCTTTTGCTTTACGATTAATGTATTCAACAGTGGCAATATTATCAACAACCGGATCTGTATTTGGCATGGTGCAAACAGTTGTAAAACCACCTTTGGCTGCTGCTCTGGTCCCTGAAACAATATCCTCTTTCTGAGTTTGTCCCGGATCTCTTAAGTGAACATGCAGATCTACAAACCCCGGAAATATGTGTTTGCCGCTTGCATCAATGATTTCATCGGCTTCTTCATCAATTTTGAGTGCAACTTTTTCAATTTTATCGTCCACAACAAGAATATCAGATTTCTCAAATTTGCTATCTGAGTATATGTAACCGTTTTTTATTAAAATCTTCATTTTTTTACTCCTTTTACTGATTACATTTTGCCGCCGAGCATGAGAAATAGCAGAGCCATTCTCACTGCGACACCATTTGCAACCTGTTCAACTATTACGCTGTGTTTACTGTCGGCAATTTCCGGTAAAATTTCTATACCCCTGTTCATCGGTCCGGGATGCATAATCAGAACATCTTTTTTTGCATATTTGATTGTGTTTTTTGATAATACATAAGCTTTTGTATATTCTTCCAAACTTGGGAATAATCCTTCTGTCTGACGTTCAAACTGCATTCTAAGTCCCATAATTACGTCAGCATCCTTGAGGGCTTTTTTGAGATCATATTCAACTTTGCAGCCAAATACTTCTTCCATATTTCCCGGCATAAGTGTTTTAGGAGCACAGACTGTTACATCAGCACCAAGTTTTTTCATTCCTATAAGGTTTGAACGTACAACACGACTATGTGCGATATCTCCAACAATTGTAATTTTCATTCCATCCAGATTACCTAATCTTTCCCAGATTGAAAAAATATCCAGAAGAGCCTGAGTTGGATGAGCATGAGAGCCGTCCCCAGCGTTAAGAACCGGTTTTTGAGAATATTTGTGAGTAAGTTGAGGTGAACCGGGACAAGTATGTCTTATAATATAAAGGTCAATTCCCATAGCATTCAATGTGTAAACTGTATCCTGAAGACTTTCACCTTTTGCCAGAGAAGAGGTACTGGCAGAAAAACTTACCAGGTCTGCACTCAATCTGCTGGCAGCCAATTCAAAAGAAATTCTTGTTCTGGTGCTATTTTCAAAAAAAAGTGTACAGACAGTTTTACCTTTTAGAGTGGGAAGCTTCTTGTAATCACGAAGATTTATCTCTTTCATTACTTTGGAGGCTTCGAGTATTGCGTATATTTCCTCTCTGGAATATGTATCAAGATCGAATAGATTCCTCCCGACAAAATCAAATTGTTTCTCCATTTTTCCTCCGATTGTTTTTTTTTGATGGAATAGTTTGAAAATGTTGAGGTGGTTATTTAAATCTGTATCGCATCGGAGCCTCCTTTCTGTCTCACAGTACAGTTTTAAAGGTTTTTTAGTTAAAGCAGATTCTATTATCTGCAAATTTTGTTTGACCAAAAAAAATGATCAGAACTTCTGTCAAGCGAAGAAATTATTTTTTAGTTTGTGATGATACTAAATTAATGTATTCTAATAAATTAGTATTCTGAATAATAAGATGACCTAGTTTCATTATTAAAAAAAATACAATTTAAACATGTTGAAATGATTATTAGGAGAGAAATAGAATTTTTATGATTGATAAGAAAAAAATAAATAAGACAGAATCAGTTGATATATCAAAACAAAGGAATAAAAATTATAACAAAATGTCTTTATTCAATACACTCAGAATTCTACTTCTTACTATTGTTTTTTGCATAGAATTCGTAGATTTTTCGGCACAAGATACAGAACAAAACGAGAGTTTTCAATATTACGTTGAAGAAATAATTTTCTCCGGAAACAATTATTTTTCTGATGATGAGTTAATTAATCATATTAATCTGAAAGAAAAAACATCGTATGATTTGAAATCTATTTATGCAGTTACAGAACAAATTATGCAAAAATATATCTCTGCTAAATTCTTCTTCGCTGAAGTATATGTTCCGGAAATAGAGCCACTGGACAATGAATCCTTCAGAATTATCTTCACAATAAATGAATTGATAAGTGAATCATTAACTGTTTTAATAAAAGGAAACAACTATTTGTCTTCACAATATTTATCTGCAAATCTCCCAATTCTTAAGGAAGGTAGAATAGATATCGAAGAAGTGTCTGATTTGATAATAAATTTAATCGAATTATATGTGGATAACGGCTTTTTTTTCGCTTCTGCAGAGATTGGAAATTTTTCAAGAAATGTTGATGGTGATTATTCTGTTGAGATATTGGTAGATGAGGGAAGAGTTGCAAGATTTCAGTCATACAGATTCAGAGGTAATAAAGTAACAAAAGATAAGACTATTCTGAAAATTTCCGGCATAAAACATGCCAAAAAGATAACTCCAGATGTTTTAGAACAAATCTCTGAAAATATCCGAAAAAGAGAATATATAACTGATTGTAAAGTCTTACCATTAAACAGTAGTGAATTATTGTTTGATATCACGGAAGGCAGAATGACCAGTATCTCCGGAATTATCGGTTATGAAAACAAGAAAAATGATTCATCGGCTCTAACCGGGTTTGTGAAGATAAAATTGATGAATCTTTTTGGTACAGACAGAACTTTTGGACTAAATTGGCAGAAAATTGCAGATGATCGCAGTTTGATAGAACTAACTTATTCTGATCCAGGAGTTTTTGATATTCCAGTAGCAGGTGATTTTTCTGTTAAAAGAGAAGTAGTTGATTCAACATATATACGAACCTCCTTTGATACAAAATTGTTCTATTTTACACTACGAAACAAGTACGGTTTATATTATGGAGTTGACGATTATAATCCCGGGGTAAGAAGACCCGTATTGATCGATAAAAGATCAAAAAATAAAATAGGAGCGTTCTGGGAATTCAGTAAAATTGATTATTCTCCTAATCCAGCAAACGGTTTTTATTCAAATATTATGTATTACTTCTTAATCTCAGAAACAGATGGCAAGAAAAATGTTAACGAAGTTTGGGAGCTCGATTTTGAACACTACAAAAGCATTTCACCAAAATTTGTTCTTGCCTTATTATTGCACGCCAAAGGAATTGAACAAAAAGCTTTTGATGAACTGGAATTATTCAATTTAGGCGGAGCATCTTCACTCAGAGGTTTTACTGAAAATAGGTTTATTGGTAACAGAATTGGTTGGTTAAATGCTGAGTTGAGACTTCTGACTAACAGGTATTCAAGGTTTTTTATTTTTGTGGACTATGGTTATGTCGAATTAGAAAGAGTGAATGAAAAAGTAAAATTGAATAATCTCTGGAGCACAGGATTTGGCATGAGAATTAAGACAAAAATAGGGATACTGGGAATTGATTATGGTTTTGGTAGTGAAGGAGTTAAAATAGGAAATCCTCTGGATGGATTGATTCATTTTGGCATGGAAACTCAGCTTTGATATGAATAAATATTTCAGAACTATCTGATTTATAATAAAATAGGCACTTAAATATTAAGTGAAAGGAGAGAATGTGGATAGAAGTGGAGTACAAAGAGTAGGGGTATACGTTGATGTATCCAATATTGCACAAAATGGTGGATATGGAATGCATTATGATGTACTAAGAGAATTTGCCTGCAGAAATCAAGGCGTAGCGGTCAGACTGAACGCTTATGTAGCCTTTGATGAAGAAGAGGCAAAAGTTAATTTGGATTACAAGAAAAAATCAAAAAATTTTCATTCAGTTTTGAGAGATTTCGGGTACAAGGTTATTGTAAAAAAAGTTCGCTGGTTTTATGACGAAGAAGGGAAAAAGTTTGGGAAAGCAAATGCCGATTTGGATATGGCTGTGGATGCACTTACTCAGTCTGACAGATTGGATTACGTTCTATTGGTAACTGGAGATGGTGATTTTGTACAGGTAATAAGAGCTTTGCAAAACAAAGGTTGTCGTGTTGAAGTAGTTGCTTTCAATAACATAGCAAATCTGCTTAGGAATGAAGCTGACGTACTCACTTCCGGCTATCTTGTTCCGGGTTTACTCCCATTTGATGCTGATGAGGAACCAAAAGCAAAATGGGGGGAAATCAACAGTTACGTTAGAGGTGTATGTTATGCATATAATCACGATAAAGGTTACGGATTCATGAGATACATGAATAACATCAGCGGATCCATG
>JAQVBK010000013.1 GCA_028690365.1 Candidatus Cloacimonadota bacterium | reverse complement strand
TACATGTATGTACTATACCGGTCTCAATTACGAAACCGGCAAACCCATTGAAGTTCCTAAAGGAAGAGAATTGAGGCTAAGGAAAGCTCTTATTCAATGGTACAAAGAAGAAAACAAAATACTGATAAAGGAATTTCTAACAAAACATAAAAGGAATGATTTAATTCCATTCTTTCTCAGCAGTAAAAAGAAAGAGAGAAGAAATGCAAGGTAATCATTTTGGCAGATATTTTGGAATAACCTCCTTTGGAGAAAGTCACGGTCCGGTAGTAGGTGTATTGCTTGAAGATGTCTTGCCCGGAATAGATTTTCCTTATGAAGCAATTCGTAAGGAATTGGAAAGAAGAAAACCCGGCAATGGAGAATTCAGTTCTTCCCGTATTGAAACTGATGAATTTGAGATTCTCTCCGGGGTTTTTGAAGGGAAAACTACAGGGATGCCAATATGCATTATTGTAAAAAACAGAGATGCCAGAACCGGTGATTATGATTTCCTGAGGGATGTCTTCAGACCAGGGCATGCTGATTATTCACTCTACAAAAAATTCAAAATTTATGATTATAGAGGAGGCGGGAGACTTTCAGGAAGGGAAACTGTTGCCAGAGTTATTGCCGGCAATATTCCGCAAGCTTTACTGAAGGATATTTCGTTTAGCTCATACAGTATACAAATTGGCAAAATCAAAGCTGGGAGAAGGGATATTTCTTTTATCAATCAAAATAAACTCTTTTGGAGCGATAAATCAAATTATTACGAATTGAAAGAGTGGCTTGAAGATGTTAAAAAAGAAGGAAACTCATGTGGCGGAATTGTAGAAGTTGTAGTCAGAGGTTTGCCAGCAGGTTTAGGTGATCCGGTTTTCGAAAAACTGGATGCAAATATTGCAAAAGCAGTTATGTCAGTTGGTGCAGTCAAGGGAATAGAATTTGGCAAAGGATTTTCATTGGCAGAATTATCGGGCTATGAAGCAAACGATACGATTATACCGAACGAATCTTCTACAAATAATTGCGGAGGAATTCTTGGTGGAATCAGCACCGGAGGAGAAATTGTTTTCCGTTATGTTGTAAAGCCTGTTCCTTCCATCAAGAAAACTCAGCTCACTACAAATATCAGCGGAGAATCACTAAAAATATCAGTCACAGGTAGACATGACATTTGTATAATCCCCAGAGTAATTCCGGTAGTGGAGGCGATGGTCAAATTGGTTTTGACTGACGCAATAAGTTACCAAAAAATGATTTCAGAGCAGTCTCATTACCTTGCAGATTTTAGGGATTCTATTGATAAGATTGATGAAGAGATAATTATGTCCATTTATCGTCGACAACAGATATCTGAGTTTGTAGGTAAATATAAAGAAATAAACAATCTGCCAATTGATAACCCGGAAAGAGAAAAACAGATCATTGAGAGAATAGAAAATCTCTGTAAACTGCTGGAATTGCCTGAAAAAGAGGTGGAACAAATCTGGCAGATTCTTTTTCGCTGCAGCAAACAAAGGCAAAATAGCAAATGCTGATAGTTTCAATTCCATATATAAATGATAACTTTTTAAATGAACAAATTGCTGTAATTCCAGAAGAATACTATGTTGAGTACAGACTGGATTATAATGATAACTTTGAAAGCTTTCCCTTGTCTTTATGCAATGATAAAACAATTATTACAATAAAAAATAACTCATCTGTAAAGAATTTAGCACATAGAAGAAAAGAATTTCTGAAAAAAGTTTATCTAAATACACAAGCTTACATTGATTTAGATATTGAATTGATAAGTGATTTCTCTGAATTCTGTGGAAAAAGAGTTGTTCTCTCCGCTCATTTTGAAAAGGGTGTGGATTTGTACCGAATCCAGCAAGTAACTGACTATGCAAATAAGTTTCGCCCGGTTTTTTTGAAGATTGCACTGTTTTTGGAAAAACTGGAGGATTTCAGAATTCTTAAAAGTATTAACGAAACTGTTGATGTTCCTGCCGTTCTCATAGCTCTGGGACGCTTCAGTAAAATGTCTCGTCTGATGTATCCAATCTGGAATTCTAAGGCTACTTATCTCGGAATAGAGGGATACCTGACAGCAGAGAATCAGCTTAGTCTGGATGAAGCAGAATTCTATAAACTTGCTTCAGTTGATAAAAAGACTCTGTTTGGTGGCATTGTGGGAGGTGAGCAAATTTTACACTCTAAAGGACTACCTTTCTATAATGAGTACTTTTATCAAAATGGAGTAAATGCTCGCTATATTCCTTTTATTATCAAAGATTCAGCTGGTTATGTTAAGTTTCTTCAAATTTTCAAAAATCATTTCTTTGGTTTTTCGGTGACAATGCCTTTCAAATTAGTTTTGGCTAAAATGTATGGCAAAAAAGCAATCAATCTGATTGCACCTCGTTTGGGCAGAGTTTTTAATACCGATTTTGACGCATTTCGTTATGCTTTGAAAAAACTTGAAGTTTCCCCTGATGATAAGATACTGATTCTTGGTGCTGGTGGTACTGCCAGGGCATTTGCCGGTATTAGCGGTGAATTTCGCTACAGATATCTGTGGGCAAGAAATCCAGATGTGATGATATTGGAATATCCTGAGGTTACGGTGTGTAGTCAGGATGAACTTCTTAACTTAAAATTTGATCTGATAGTTAATTGTACGCCTTTGGGAATTCACGAAGGTGAAGAGATTTTTTTTGATAGAATTACTTTCTCAAAAGCTATAGATTTACCCTATTTACCGGATCGAGATACCGGATTGATAAAATTATGTCTTGAAAGAAAGCTAGAATTTTTTGATGGTCATGAATTCTGGTTGAAACAATCAGAAAAGCAGTTGGCTATTTTCAGTGAAGAAATTGATAGAATGAAACATTAAATTTAACGAAATTGGCAATAACAAAGGTTTCTTTCAGCTATTACAAATAACTCTTGATGAAAATCGAGGGTATTTTTTTTTGAATCACAATGTCAAAAGGAGGGTAGAGATGTTTAATAAAAGCTCTGTTACGAATTACTTATCAATCCTGATAATCATCGTCGGCATGTTAATTGATAATAGACTTGGATTAATTCTTCTCAATGTGGGTCTTTTTGCTCTCTCAGGGGCAATCACTAACTGGCTGGCAATTCATATGTTGTTCGAGAAGATTCCACTACTGTATGGTTCCGGTGTTATACCAGCCCGATTCAAAGATTTCAAGAAAGGCATTCATGATCTGATTATGAATCAATTCTTTAATAAAGAGAATCTGGTTCGTTTCTTTGCTGATGAAAGCAATTTCATCATCTCTTCCCAAAAATTCTCCGGAATAATTGAGCACATCGATTTTGATCCTATATTTGATTCTCTTATCCAGACTATATTGCAGACTCCCATGGGAGGAATGTTGCAAATGATTGGAGGTCAGGGGGTAATTGAACCACTCAGAGAACCGTTTAAAAAAAATATCAAACGAAAATTCATGGACTTATTGCAGAGTGACTCTTTTGAAGAAGCATTAAAGAAAGTGTCATCCGAGAATGATATTGCCGAAGATATAATCACTAAAACAACTTTCATAGTGGATTCACGACTCAATGAACTAACACCGCAGATGGTCAAAGAAATTATTCAACAAATGATCAGAAAACATTTGGGCTGGCTGGTAGTCTGGGGTGGTGTTTTTGGTGGATTAATTGGATTAGTAACAGCTTTTATAAAATTTTAGGGGAGTCGCTTTGCAAGAATTAAAACAAAAACTAGCTATGTTTATTGAAGAACGTAATTGGGATCAGTTTCATTCGCCCAAGAATCTCGCAATGGCTTTAAGTGTGGAAGCATCTGAGATTGTAGAAATTTTCCAATGGTTGACTCAGGATGAGAGCTATTCATTGAATTCGGTCAAAAAAGAACATTTAAGAGAGGAAATTGGAGATGTCTTTCTGTATTTATTGAATTTAGCTGAGAAATTCCAGATAGATATTGTTCAGGCAGCAAAAGATAAAATGGTCAAAAATGCCCTGAAATATCCTGTGGAGAAATCTAAGAACAACATGAAAAAATATAATGAACTCGAATAGTTTCTTTTTAACAAAACTGCTTTTCTTATGTCAAATCTAATTTGAAATTACAGGAACATATCTATCAGAAATGAGTTGTATCATTTATCAGCATTTTAAATGCTATTTCTCTGTGAAGCTTTGATCAGAGACAGAAAAAATCTTTACAAATTAACCTGTCAAAAGAGTTTTGCAGAAAGGAGTTTTTATGAACAGATGTATTATAATAATACTGATGGTGCTTTTCACTCTCCATGTTTACGCTGGGGTAAACTTTCAAGAAGGCAGTCACTTATATATAGACGAACTCAGTTCAGACAGAACCAGTATTCAATATCACTGTAATACCGATGACATACATCTTTATGGCGTTAATGAATGGGGTGTAAGATTTGTTCTTGCTGATTTTTTCACCCTTGATCCTCTGTCACATTTTCAGGTGGATTCCGTTTTTATCTATGTCCCCAATGATTTACAGAATGATACAATGAATATACGTATAACGCCAGATTCATTAGGTCAGCCTGTTGTTTCAAATGTCCAATCAGTAAATCATGCCGTTACTTACGGGATTAACAAAATAGCTGTAGATTATCAAGTTTCAGATACTCTTTGGGTATTATTTGAGTATGATACTAACTATATTGATAAATTTGTGTCTGCTTCACAGGGAGAAGGGGGCAACAGTTATTATAAGTATGAAAATGTCTACTATCCCTTCAGCTATATGAATCTTTACGGTGAATTACTTGTGACAATAAAGGGAAGAATTGTTTCTACAACTGCGATTGATCTGGAATTAACTGACCTGGGATTATTTGGCAATGTGGTTGCCAACAGCAACATAATGCCTTATTTCACGATAACAAATTACAGTGACCAAGTCATTACTCCTGACTCTACCGGTATAAATGGAAGAGCGAAAATTACTTTCCGTAAAGCCGGTTTAACAGACAGTTTATATTATGTGAATTTGTCACAGGGAGCAAACTCTGTACAGGAGTATACGATAGCGGACAGCATCTCATTGAGTCAAGATTTTTCGCAGTATGAAATAGTTGCACAGATACTATGTGATGAAGATATCTATTCTGACAACAACAGAAAATCAATACAATTCAATACGTTTAGTAACAGATTAAAAGTCAGAACACTGCTGACTGAATGTGCTCTGCAGTGGGACGATGGAGTGAACAGCAATACAGAATCTGTTCAACAGATATTTAATGATTTTTTGATTAATTCAGTTGAAGATCCTACTGATCTATTATTGGTGAACCTATTTCCGAGGGTGCAGGATGATTTATTCTATAGAGCTGCCTCAAGACAAAGATTTGATTATTATAATATGAGTGGATATCCCACGACAATCATTGGAGGAAGTAAATCTATCCTTGGTTTAAATTCAGAATATGAGGGACTCCTACAATCTTATTACAATGAGCAGAAAGATAGATTAACTTATGTTGATCGAGACTCAACAATTGCTGTAATAAATGATTTTAACTTTGTCTCTGTTGACGTAATTTTACACAATAGCTCTCAAAATCTTTTCTCCAGTTATCTCTCTAAGGTCAGGCTTTATGGTGCAGTTATTCAAGATAGTATACCAGGATTAACCGGTTCGGTAATCCTCCATTTATTCGAGAATAATTCAGAACCGGTAACTCTGGCAGATAGTCAGTCGACATACATGAATTTCAACTTCTCTCTGGATGATCTGTCCCCGATTTTAATTGATAATGAATCAGAGAATGATGTTTTTCTTGAAAGATGTCGTTTCATATACTGGCTTCAACACTCTGATTCTAACGAAATTGACTTTTTAAAAGTTACTGATTATTTTGGGAATCTGCAACTGGTAGGTTCTGAAGATAACTCAATTCCTTCTTTGTCACAAGTGTCTGTTTACCCTAATCCGTTTTATTCCGGTCAAAAATTGCAGATTGTTCTGAATAGCAAAGACGATTTTATAAATAAAACTGAGGTATTCAATATCAAGGGTCAGCTAGTGAAGACAATCTTGCCTGAAAGCGAAAAGGGCAGTATGATTTTTTGGGACGGGAGTAATCAAGAAAATCAAAAAGTATCCAGTGGACTGTATTTCATCCGGACGAATTCCGGCAAAGACAAACAAACTTCAGTTAAAAGAATTATGTTTATAAAATAGGTAGTTGTGAGACAAAAAAGCATTCTGGGCAAGAACTACAATGAATTGACGGGAGCTATTCATATTCATACGGAGTTTTCTCATGATTGTTCCGTAGCAATGGAAGACATAATAAAATATGCAAAAAAATCAGATCTCGACTATCTTACCATCAACGATCACAATAATTTCCATGCAGAAGAAAAACTGAAAACACTAGATACGTCCGATGTCATTTTTATAATAGGAGCTGAGATATCTGACTATCAGGATCATAACCATTATCTGATTTTCAAAACCGATGAGATTATCCGAAAAGGCAAAGCAGAGGATTATGTTAAACATTATGCTGAAGCTGGAGCCATGGGTTTTATTGCACATCCCATTGACAGAAGAAAAGATTATTCATTTAAACAATATCCCTGGACAGCTCGAAGCTGCGAAAAATTTACCGGAATGGAAATCTGGAACTTTGTGTCTAATTGGCTGAGACATCTCAACCCAAAGGTCAATGGATTACTTTGGGTGTTGTTCCCGAAACTCTGTGTAGGCAAGCCTTCACGGGATACTTTGGAAATGTGGGATAACTACAACCTGCGGGGTCTCAAAAAACCTGCTATCGGCAGTATTGATGCCCACACTGTTCGTCTCAGAAGATTTGGATTAAGATTTAAGATTCTTAAGCATAAACAACTGTTTAAGACTATCAGAACCAATGTTTTGATACCTACAGAGAAACAGATCAATCAGGATTCCATACTTGATGCGCTGGCAAAAGGCAATAGCTATATTGCCAATTATACAATGGGAGAACCCAGAAATTTCTATGCAGGTATTTCTACCGGTGAAGAAAACGGCATCATGGGAGACTCTGTTTTGCTTACTGATAATACAAAAATTTATTTTCGTCTGCCCAAAATTGCTAGAGTTTCTTTATTCCACAATGGGAAAAAAATAGATACGAAATTTGATGAGAAAGGAGAATTTCAATTGAGTGACACAGGTTTCTATCGATTAGAGATTCTTCGTTTTGGTTACGGATGGATATACACAAATAACTTTTATGTACATTAGGAGATTTAATGGAAAAGATAGTAGTAAAAAATTTGGGTGATTTATTGAATCAGGAAATAGTCAGTTATTTTCTGGTAGCACAGAAAGAATTGCGAGAAGGTCAGAAAGATTTTTATCTGAGAATGCAATTTAATGATAATACAGGCTCTGTTGCTGCTAACATCTGGAATAATGCAAAATCATTCAGCGAGAAATTTGAGGAAGGTGATGTAGTCAAAGTAAAGGCTGTTGTAATTAGTTATAAGGGACAGGTGCAGTTGACAGTAAATAAACTGAAAAAAGCAGAAGCAGAAGAATATGACCTGAGTGACTTCGTGATGTCAACTCAGAAAGATACTACCGAATTGTCGGACAAACTTTTTTCATTGATTGATGGATTAAAAAATGAATATCTGAAACAATTAATGAAGATTATTTTCGAGAATAAAGAATTCTACACTAAATTTGCCAATTGTCCTGCTGCTAAAACCTGGCATCATAATTATATTGGAGGATTGCTGGAACATACCGTGGCAGTTGCCAGAATATGTGAATTTTCTGCAAAATTATACAATGTTGACAAAGACCTCTTGATTTGTGGAGCTCTTTTGCATGATATAGGTAAAGTTCAGGAGTACAATTATAAAACATCAATTGAGTTCTCTAATATTGGGCGACTCATCGGGCATCTCAGTTTAGGTGATCAAATCGTTTATGAAACAGCTAAACAAATTAATGCTTTTCCCGACGATCTTTTAATGAAAGTCAGACATCTTATACTAGCTCATCACGGAGAATATGAAAAGGCTTCGGTTAGATTACCTCAAACCCTTGAAGCTACACTCTTGCACCATGCAGATAATCTTGATGCTCAGACTACCGGAGTTCTGCAATTGGTAGAAGCTGTCTCAGCAGATGCTGAATGGTCTGATTTCGATAAATTAAACAACAGGTATTATTACAGGAAATAAAAGATGTTTCAGGTTTCTGTTCTGGCGAGTGGGAGTAAAGGCAATTCATTTCTGATAAAAACAGAAAGAAGTGCAGTTCTGCTTGATGCCGGACTGAGTGGTAAAAAAATTTGTGAAGCAATCAGGAATGTTAATTATAGTGAAGACAAGATACAGGGAATAATAATAAGTCATGAGCATAGTGATCACATAAAAGGAGCAGGTATTATCTGTCGTAAGCTGAAGATTCCGCTATATATAACTGAGAGAACTTATTATGCCAGCAGGTATTGTCTGGGAGAATTGCCGTACGGAGTTCATCATTTTGCATCAAATGAAGAATTTTCTATTAGTGATATTCATGTAAAACCGTTTCCTTCTTCACATGATGCTGCAGATAGCTGTAACTTCATATTTCAAAGGATGGGGGATGATGAATCCAGATTAGCAATCATTACTGATTTGGGTTATTCTTCAAATCTGACTCTGTCGAGATTAAAATCAGTTACCACTTTGATAATAGAAAGCAATCACGATGAAAAGATGTTGCTGGATGGTCCTTATCCCTGGGAATTGAAGCAAAGAGTTAAGAGTAAACACGGGCACTTGTCAAATAACCAGGCAAAAGAGTTGGTCAGGACAATTATGCATCACAAGCTGAAAAACATAATTTTGGCTCATCTGAGTGAACAAAACAATGATCCTGTTCTTGCTTATCAGAATATGGCAGATTTGATCAAAGAATCCGGAATGTCGATTTATCTGAGTGTATCGTCACAAAATACTTCTACTCCTTTAATTGATGTTTAACAAAGCTTTATTAAATTTTGTTTCCGACTCGACTTTATAGATCACAGGATAATGATGATTCAGCGTTTTTTACTGATGATGAAATGGTAAATAAATAATTATGAAAAATTGAAAAAGGAGACTTAATTGATTAATCTGATTTTATTAATATTAGGATTTGTCCCATTGATGTATGGTGCGAATATTTTAGTGGATAGTGCCTCATCATTGGCAAAAAGATTCAATATCCCCAACATAGTTATAGGTTTGACAATTGTGGCTTTTGGGACTTCAGCACCGGAATTGATTGTTAATGTTTTTGCATCATTATCAGATAATTCGAGTATAATTTTAGGTAATGTTATAGGAAGCAATATAATTAATATTTTTCTTATTCTTGGGATTTCTTCGATAATTTATCCACTGACAGTAAAATCTAATACAACCTGGATTGAAATACCTCTTTGTTTAATGTCTGCCTTTTGTGTACTGATTATTGCCAACGACAATATTATTGCAAATGCTGGTATTTCGATTATTGATAGAATAGATGGTATTATTCTGTTGATGTTCTTTTTGGTCTTTGCGGTCTACAATTTCCAGTTAATGAAATCAGGTAACTATGAAGATGAAATTCCTACAAAAGACTACACGGTAACTAAAGCAGTAATCTTGGTTATAGTGGGAATTGCTTTATTAGTTATCGGCGGGAAGATAATTGTCTCCTATGCGGTAAATTTTGCCAAATTCATTGGTCTATCTGACCGGATAATTGCCCTGACTATAGTATCGCTGGGTACTTCACTTCCGGAACTCACGACTTCTGCAGTTGCGGCAAAGAAGAAAAATGTAGATATTGCAATTGGAAACATTGTAGGCTCGAATATTTTTAATGTTTTCCTGATTTTGGGAATATCTGCTGTTATTAGTCCGATAAGACCGCCAATGATGTCCAATCTTGACCTGATCATGAATGTTATTTCAAGTGTGTTATTATTCCTGTTTATTTTTACAGGCAAAGGCAGAAAACTTGAACGTTGGGAGGGAATAATCTTCCTTGTCGTTTATGTCTTTTATTTAACACTGATGTTGACCAATACAAATCCGTTGACTCTATGAACATGTAAAAATTGTTAGAGAGAAATCAAATTTTGTTTAATCATAAATACAAAAACTTCTCAATAGCCAAAAAAATCTGATAAGGAGGAAAGATGAAGTACTTTAGAAAACTTGCCGGTAAAAATGTCTATTTAAGCCCAGTTTCAATGGAAGACTCAGAAAGATATACTGAGTGGTTGAATGATATCGAGGTTCTTAAATATTTGGAAATCATCTCCCGAAACATGGATTTAGCACAAGAAAAGGTAGCGCTTGCAGAATTGATTAAAAATAACACTGTTTTTGCAATTATCAACAGAGAAACAGAGCAACTGATTGGCAATGTCGGTTTTCACAATGTTGATCATCTTCATCAGATTGCAGAGATTGGCATTTTTATTGGAAACAAAAATTTTTGGAATAGAGGGTTTGGAACTGAAGCAATGAATTTGGCATTAGACTACGGTTTTAATATTCTGAATTTGCACAATATTATGTTAAGAACTTTTTCTTACAACAATAGAGCAATCAGCTGTTATAAGAAAATTGGATTTCAGGAATCGGGGAGACTAAGAGAAGCTTATCAGATTGCCGGGACTAGATATGATATTATCCTGATGGATCTGCTTGCTACTGAATACGAGTCTGTAATGATTGAAAAAATTGTAAGTTCCGATGAACATGAAAGAAGTTATGGAGCAAGAATAGAAATTGTTGACTGATTCATAATTGACTAGTTAAATAACAGAGTTTTACCGTGGAGGAGTAATGATAATAGATGCCAGATACCGTGTTATAAAGACTTTGGGTACAGGATTTTGGGCAACAGTCTATAAGGTGGAAGATATCCGAACTGGTCAGATCTCTGCTCTGAAACATTTCCACAAGATTACTTCAAAAGAGCTTTATGACAAATTCTCTGCTGAAGATATGCATCACATTTCAAAAATCAGACATCAAAATCTGATAAATATTTCTCATTTTGGGAATGTTGGGCAGCATATCTATTTCCTTTGTGATTATTACGCCGGTAAAAAACTCTCTAAATTTCGTTTCTACAAAACTAATTTGCAGATACTCTATGATATTGTAGTTCAGATAGTTTATGCTCTGGATGCATTGCATAATCAGGGAATTGTACATCAAGACCTGAAACCCGATAATATTTTGATAAAGATAGAAGACGGCGTTTCTGAAGTTAAGGTGCTGGATTACGGTTTTATCAAATTCAACGAAGAAGACGAGCAGCTTACTCTTAGTGGTACACTTACCTATATTGCGCCGGAGATTTTCATGAGAAAAAATCCATCTCCGCAAAGTGACTTTTATTCACTTGGTGTAACGCTTTATTACCTTGTTACCAGAACGCTTCCTTTTTCGTTAGGGCAAATAAGTAATCTTCGTACCGGGGAGTATCAGAGTTTTATCCCCAAATTCCCCAGTCAGCTGAATCCTGATATTCCCAAAAGTCTTGAAAACTTCATTCTGAAACTGCTGGAAAAGAATCCTGAGGATAGATTCCGCAGTGCTCAAAGCATTATTGAGTACATAAACAAAATTCAACCCAAACAATACGATTTTTCCGAACAATGGTCATTGGTAAACAGCATCAAAAACAGCAGTTACCTTGTGCGTGAAGAATATTCACATGAATTATTAACCTACATTGCCGGCATGAGAGAAGGTAATGGGAAGGTCATCACGCTGGTGGGAGGAAAAGGACTCGGGAAAAAACAGTTACTGTCACTTTTCAGATACCATCTGCTTACCGGTGATTATTTCATTTATGACTATATATGTAAGGAAAATAATCTGGATCCTTTCTTTGCATTGATCAAAGAGTGTAATACTTCTTACGAATCAAATAAAGAAATATCTTCATATCTGTCAGGAATATCTGATCACTTTAAGGAATTTCTGAAAAGTAGAGAAACTCTTAGTACTGTAAAAGAAAAAAAAGATGATTTACAAAGAGATTTTCAGGCTGTGAAAGAATTTATTTTACAGTTATCAGAAGAGAAACCTGTAATATTTATTATCCATATGGGCAATCTCAGCAATCCAGAGACTATTGCCTTTCTTAACTATGCCCATAACGAATTAATTAAACACAAAATATTGATTATATTAAGCATAGAATCTCCTCGGGTAGCAAAGGAACTTATTCATTATGTTCATCTGCAGGTAGAAAATTTTCAGTTACAGCAAACAAAAGAATATGCCTGTAAATTGATTAAAAACGATATCCCTGACAGTTTTGTATCACAACTGCAAAAAAGAACAAATGGAAATCCACGCTTTATTAGAGATACGCTGATAGATTTAACTGAAAGAAAGATTATTTGGAAAAATAACAAGTTCGATTTTAATACCGATCTCAGTAAGTACAAACTTACAGAATTCCTACAAAAATCTATTGCCCGTCGCTATCAATTTATTTCTGATGAATATGAAGTTTTCCTGAAAATGATATCGGTTATTTATCCACCAATGACCAGTGGAATCATTGCCCATGTTTTGCAGATTCCGGAAAAAGACGTGTTCTTCTTTTTGAATGATATGGTTAACAATGAGTTATTAAAACGAGAAGAAAGTATTTACAGTTTCACTTTCTGTGAAATACGAGAAAGATTTCTCAAAATGAATACAGCAAGTTGGAAGAAGAAGATTTCCCAGAGAGTTTTAACATATTTTGAAACGATGCATCATTTTGATATAATTACCTGTGAAGGAATAATTCAGAACGCAAAACTGGCTGAAGATTTTTATGCAATAAGGAAATACAGTCTGCTGTTAACTGAAAAGTACTCCGATGAGAATGAGCAGGAATTAGCTTTCAACAAAGCTTGCGAAGTTATCAAACTCGATTTTTCCTGGAAGATTGATATCTCCCGCAGAGAAATGCTTAACGATCTAGAAATGATAAGAAAAACCGCAGATTTTCTGGGATCGGTAAAAGTAGCTTTAGATCTGATTCTCTCCATGCAAGAGTTACCGGACATTCACGAAAAATTCTATATAATCGGTTCATTTTATGCCGCAATGAATGAATTCAACAATGCCAGAATAAATTATGAAAAAGCTCTGGATTTAGCTATGACCGGTAAGCAGACTATAAGGACCAGAATTGATTTGATCCTGACATATTTTCAGTTGGGCAGAACAAAGGATGCCGAAAGGTTGGTTAATCAACTCGATAATACCGACATGACTATTGAATTGAAGGTTAATTATATAAACAGAAAAATGTTGTATATGAACTCTATCGGTTTATCCACTGAAGCTATTAATCTGGCAGAAGAATTTATCCCTGAAATTGAAGTGGAAAACGATAAGGAATTTATGATTAGGCTGGCTTCGTTACATAATAATCTGGCTTTTCTTTATAACAAACAACGACTTTATGATGATGCAGCGAAGAATTTTCAATTGGCAAAGAATATTTGGGAAAAATATAATTACAGGCGAAGTCTTTCGCTTATTTACAACAATCTTGGTGATCTCGCTCTCAGACATGGTGATACAAACAATGCATTCGATTATTTCAAGAAAGCTCTTGCACTCAGTAAGAATTATGAATACAGATCAAGTGCTACTCTTGCTTGGCTCAATTTTGGTGAAGCTAATATCAAACTTGGTAAATTTCTGGAAGCTGAGAAAAATCTGTTGAGAGCAAAAAATCTTACTGATAAATCAGAAGATAAAAGATTTGTGTCTTCAATTATTAATAATCTGGCTCTGGCAAAAAGCAAAATAAGAAGTTTTGGAACATGCTATAATTTCCTCAAAGAGTACAGACCGGAAGTCTTAACAAGAGTGACTGAAATATCTCCAATAGCAAAAACATACATTTATCATTTGATTGAAACGGGAAATCTGGAAAAAGCTCAGGGTATTGTTCTGGATAATGTTGAATTACTGCAAAAGAATAATGAGGAAGATTTTTATTTTCAGATAATGGGTCTGATAAATATCAGAAGAGGTAATTATGAAGCTGCATTGGTTGATATCGAGAAAAGCCTGCAATTCTCTATAACAAAGGGAAATGTTTATGCTCAGTCTATTAATTATATCCGTATGACAGAGTGTTACATAGGTTTGCAGAATCCGCAAAAAGCGAGAGAAAATCACCTGATTGCACAAAAACTTACCAGCAATTATAAATTTGAGTACTGGGATGCTTATCTGGAATTGCTGAAGGCTGAAATCCAGCTTCAAACAAGTCAATTAACACTTCGTAAAAACATCAGACATCTACTCGATACTATAGAAATATTAAGAAGCAAAAAATACTTCATTTTGGAAATCAGACTTTACGAGATTCTCTTTCAGGTTTACAATAGTATGAGAGAAAAGGAATTAGCTCAGAAATATTTTGATTTGTACCGTATCAAAATAAGAGAAGCTGCAAAGGGACTCCCGGCAGAGACTAAAAACAATTACTTCAAGTATAAGAAAATTAACTGCGAAGATCTTTGCGAGATAAAAACTGTTTATATATCCAGTTTTGCCAATCTAAAAGAATCTGACTGGGAAGATATTTACGGACTATTGAGGTTGAAAGAAAGTTTTAGGATAAATTTCTTCATTGATCAGATTTTTGACTATCTGTTCTCGCCTCACCGTTATGTAATTGTTTTAAATGAGGCGATAAAAAAACACAGAAAACCGTTTATCTCCAGAAATTTTCCCGAAAATATGATCTATAAATCTGTCTACTATGATCTGATAAATGAGGTTATGGAGAAACTGGAGCCATTGGATGCAATTGTAGATGAGAAAAATGTTATTGTAGTTCCCTTGAGTATAAAAAGTATTAAAGTCGGAGTATTGATTATGGTGGATGACGGTGAGCTTCCCTTCACCAAAAAAGAACACATGGTAATAAAAACTCTCAGACTTCACCTGACTTCTCTACTCCTTAAAATCAGAGAGTTTAATGAAATAAACAAAAAACAAGAATTGATGTCGCAGTTTATAGAGTTCTCCAGAAATATTTCTCAGATTCAGGATATTCAGAGGTTGGAACAAGAATTCACTCTGTTTATGGTGGATTTTACTCAGAGTAAAAGAGGTTTTTTTGTTGTTACTGATGATTATGGGAATTATACATACAAAGCTGCAATTAATGATCAAAAAGACATTTTGCGGGAGTACAAATATATAAGCAAGGCAGTTATCAGTCAGGTGCAGAATACACGTCATAATGTATTTACATATAATGCCGAAGAAGACAATCTTTTCAAACAATCTATCAGTGTTCATGAGTATGTCCTGAGGTCAATATACTGTGCTCCAATTATCATCGGAGAACAAATATACGGGTTTATCTACCTTGATAATCACGGCAACAATAATACCGAGATAGTTATCAACGAAGAGATTATGGATATGGTTATCAGCCATTTTGCCAATGCCGTAATGATGTTAAAACAGTACAACGAAATAATTGAGAAGAATGTGGAGCTGAATCAACTACCGATACTTCAACATAAATTTATCTCTATTATCTCCCATGAGCTAAATACTCCGGTGACAAAACTTCAAAGTCAACACCGTAAGCTTAAAAAAACTATTCATGAAACTCAAAAAAATAGAGAACTTCTGGAAACCCTGCAGCAACTTGAAAAATCTATGAATGAACTCGGTTACGTTGTAAGTGATATTACCAATATGGCTAAGTACTCTCTCTCCAAAAAACTTCTGAAAGAAAAAATAAAAATTGCCGATTTGCTGGAAACTGTCCTGAATGAAGCAAAAATTGTTTCCATGAACAGAAATCTGAAGTTCTCTCTTGAAATCAAAGAAGATTTGCCTAAGGTTATGGTAAACTGGGAATCATTCCACATCCTTATTTACAACATAGTCCTGAATTCAATCAGGTTTACGAGGGATAATGGTGAAATAAAAATTGGAGCAAGAACATCAGTATACAATAATGAAGAGATTGACGACAAAGAATCTGTAATTATCTATGTACAGGATAACGGAATAGGAATAGATAAAGAGCATATGAAATACATTTTCCGTCCTTTTTATGAAGTGAAAGATATCTATTCACATCAATCTGGAATAATTGGTTTCAATACTTCCGGACTGGGGTTGGGTCTGTCGCTATGTAAAAGGATAATAGAACTTCATGATGGGAAAATCTGGATAAATAGTGAAGCAAATAAAGAGACAACTGTCTTTGTTGCCCTTCCGCTAAATTAGGATTCCGTTTGATGAAGAATGATCTGATCCCTTTTAAAGAGATATTGAAAAATAAAAATAATCTAACTGTAATCATGCCATCAGAACCGCTGGAAATTCTTGATATTATACCTTATCTCGTCAACTGGCTCAGCTTCTTCAAAAAAATCACTCTTTTGTTTGGGAAACACTCGTATGCGTTCTTCTCAAAAATTCTTGATTCTTATAGTTTTCACAGTCAATTATTGACGGCGAAATGTGAGATATCTGAGGGTTCTATAGTACTGGATTTGTGTTGTTGTTCAAATTTCAAATCATTTTGCAAGAAGGCTGACCAGTGCATTTTTGTTGGTAATTCTCCTTCGGCAAATCTTATCCTGAGTCCTTCGAAGGATGACGGGACCGGATTGTTGGCAAATTTTGCAGATTTTTTACAGCTGCCTTTTTTTCAGGCTGTAATGAATTGGAGTCTAGATTCTCTGAAAGATACGGCAGTTTCTAAGTTGGCAGAAGAATCTAAAAAACCGATTATTGCTATTAATCTCAATAAGACGCAGAACAGGCTGAAAATTGATAGAAGTTTTTTAAGGAATCTGAAGTTGAAGGGTAACGGGACTATTATAAATCTGGGAAAGACCTTGTTTCCGTTTTTACTGTTTGAAGTTACAAATATCAAGAACCCCGATTTGTTTAAATTGTATTTGGTAGCCAATCTGGCTGATTTCTTTATTAACGATGATAACCAATTAATGAAATTATTGGTGTACTTTAACGTTAAAAATTTGTATGCTGGAAAAAGGGAAAGTACAGAACTGCCGAACCCGGCTGAATTGGTAAATCCGGCAGATTTTTCAGAATCAATAAAACTATTTTAGACCAGGTGGAGGTATAATGAAAAGGATTGTCCTGCTGTTTGTTATAATCACTTCTTTTTTTTCAATATATTCTGCAGAGATTGATGATTTTAAATTTATTCTAGGATTATACTCTGACAGAAATTATGAACTTGCAGATGCAGAGATATCTTCTTTTTTAAAGAAATATCCTCAGAGTAGTTATCTGGGAGATGTCTCTTATCTTTCCGCTAAGATAAAAACAAACAGGGGAGACTTAAAAACCGCAAAAAAACTTTTGACTTCTCTCTATAAGAGTTATCCGGAAGCCAGATACAGAGGAAATGTTATATTTGACCTGGGACAGACTGAATTTATGCTGGGAAATTATGATTTGTCAGAAAGATACCTGAATGAACTTCTAAAAACGCATCCGAAGAATTCTGACATCTGGAAAGCATATTATTATCTGGCAAGAATCGCTATCAGTAAAAACGAAGACGATAAAGCTGGCGACTATATTACTAAATCATTAAAACTGAAATCGGATCCGGCTTCTTATGAACTTCAGATTATGGTCTTATTGAAAAGCAATAAAATTGAAGAAAGTAAAAAAATAGTTCAAAAGATGCTATTGGATTACCCTGACAACGAGTTTAAAAATAAAGCGATAGTGATGTATTTGCAAGAACTTCTTGTCCGCGGAATGTATCAGGATGTGGCAGAGTTTTCTGTCGATTTAGTTAACCAAGACTCATCATATTACCTCAGTTTCATTGAGCTAATGGTAGCTGCTTACTATGAAACAGGAGATTATGAAAAAGTATTGAGTTATGAGAAACTCGAAACTTCTTCAGAAAGAATTAGATATTATATAGCTTTATCCTTGATTAATTCAGGTAAGAATGATGACTCAATTAAAAAACTCGAACTATTGTCTACTTTGGCAAATTCGGAAGAGATAAGAGCTGCAAGCCTTTTTTATCTGGCAAAGATGAAATCGGTCAACGAGGCAGCGAATGCCATAAAAATGTTTGAGCAGTTCATCAAAGATAATCCGAAGAGTAACCTAATTCCGGAAGCTCTTTACCAGAGTGGACTACTTTACTTTTCTACGGGAAATTATACGAAGTCGACAGAGTTTCTGGAACAGTCAATTTTGGCAGGAATCAGAAATGATTACAAAGAGCGAGCATTATATCTTATTGCTGAATCAGATTATATGAAGGGGCTGACTGAAAAAGCCATTGTCGGATATGACAATTACCTTAGAGAATATCCTGAGGGAAAATTTACCGATGAAGCTCTTTTTAAGAAAGCAATTCATCACTTTGAAAAGAAAGAGTTCCCGGAAGTTCTGGTAACAACAGAAAAGATTATTACTGATTATCCGAATTCAGCAAAACTGGGGTTGGCTTATTCACTACAAGGCGACGTCTATTTTGAGTCTGGAAAGTACCAGCTGGCTGAAACGAAATACCAGGAATCACTGAACTCAATAGATGAGCGTGGAGTAATTCTGGCAAAGATTTCACAAATTATGTTAATCAGAAAACAATACGAAAATGCTCACAAAAATCTCAAAGATATCCCTGAAGACAGTAAACACGGGTATCATAAATACATTCTGCAAGGAAACATCTATTTCGCTCAGAAATTATACAGCTCGGCAATATCATCTTATCAAAAAGCCGAGAAATATGCTGATACCGGAGAAAAGAGAGAAGAAATCAGCAATAAACTTGCCTGGACTCATTATCAAACTAATAATTTCAAGAAATCCTATGAAATTTACCGCAAATTATCTGAATCAACAGACAGAACAGATTTCTATATTTATATGGCAGCAACTGCAGCTTTCAGTGCTCAACAATACAATGATGCAATTACTTTTTTCAGAGAATACACTAACAGATTCGTAACGGGGAATAGGTATTACGAATCCGTGTTGGGACTGGCAGATTCTTATTACAATAAAGGTGATTATGTAAATGCGTTCATGCAATATAAAACTTTGATTGCAACAGGAGTGAAAAAGGAAATAATTCTGAATGCAATTAATGGAATAGACTGGTCAAGCAGACAGGATAAATCAATAAACTTTATTACGTCAATTGAAGAGCTTATTCAGAAAACCTCAGATAAGTGGATTATTTCTCAATTACTTATCCGCAAACTGAATCATCATCAGTTAAATTCAGAGTGGGATCAACTGGATACTACTTATGAAAAAATTCTGAAATTTGATCCGGACTATATAAATGATGTGGAATTTAGTTTAAATGTTGCGAATGCATATATGGCAGGCGGAAAATATGAAAAATCCGATGCAATTTACAATCGGATCAGCAAAAATAATCAGGGAGCTGAGGTATTCAGAAATTGGGCAAAATTGAAACTATTACAAAATCAGAAAATTGAAGCTTTGGCAAAGTACAAAGAAGCCGTAAAATTGAATGATGATGTGGAAATTCAGCTGGAGAAACTGAATCTTCAGATAACGTTGAATGACAAAGACTTTGAAATAGATTACCTAAGGTTTATCCGAAAAGCCGACGGATTGTTTTTGGAACAGGGGAAAATTCTTTATATATCCTGGCTGACGGAAAACAATAAACTCACTCAGGCAGAGGAGATAAATCAATCTGTTTCCGAAAGTGAATTTGAAATTATCAGAGCTAATCATCAATATTTCAAGGGACTAATACTCTATAAATATGGAAACTACGAAGAGGCTATTCCGGAACTTCTTAGGGTGAGATACCTCTATCCAAAACAAACAGAAATACGTCTGAAAGCAGACGTTATGGCATGCTATGCTTATCTGAAGTCAAAGAAAGTCGACAAAGCAGTACAGCTGTTTGATTCAATTGAAGGAGAACTGGATGATGAGGCAGGAATTGAACTTGAGAAAGCTATAAAAGCGGAGGTGCAATAATGAAAAAGTGGTTGTTGCTACTGTTTGCACCTTTGTTTCTTATTGCGTCTGATAATCTTGAATTACCACAGGTACATATTTATGGACAAACTGTGGTTTCACAGGATAGCCTGAGAGTTAACGAACTGCTGAAACCATATTACCGATTGAGCAATATTGATGATTTTGAATACCACCATGTTTTCTCAGCCGAACAAACAGAATATTTAGGATATGAACAAATTAGACAGAAAATAATTTCTCTGAAACTGTATGGTGGCAACAATTATCTTGCGGGAGGGAATCTGCTTATTACCACTCCCTATTTTCTGAAATCTGTAGAATCAACTTTCTATAGAGATGAAATTCGAAAAGATTGGGAGATGTATAATTTTAATTCAACTGTCAGAGCAGCATACAATAACGTTGATTTTCTTTTCTTTCCATATACGGGCAGTCACAAAACTCCATTGTCTGACAAAAAAATAAGTTACAGCGGAATGAATGTTGAAATGAAGCTGAATTCACCCTGGGAAACCGAAGATTTTGCTTTGGAAAGCATTCAGTTGGCAGGTAACGTTTCTGAAAGTGAAACAAGTTCTCAATCAAGCTTTGATGATTTTGATTTTCACTCTGACGTGAAATTTTCATTTTATCCTTTATCAATAGATAGTGAAATCAAATTTCAGTATCTATTGGAAGAATATTCAGGAAGCTTTCAGGTTTCCCACAGCGATATGTATTTCTTTGACATGATGGGTTTTTCTCTTTTTTTCTGCAAAAAAGATATTCTCCCTTCAGTGGTGTTAAAAAAGGAAATAAAAATATCAAATTCTTTTGATTTCATATTTGATAACTCACCCGAACTGAGCAGTTTCTCCAGAACAGATTACCTAAAAGAGAATCCTTATCAACATGGCTATTTCAGTGCTAGTCAGACAATGTCACCATTAAATGCCAGAATTGCACTTTCCGGTTATACGACATTGCCTTTCACGCTTTATGCCAAATCAAAGTGGCAGAAAAATCTGCCATATTATCTGACGGGAAAGAATTCATTGTACTCAGTAGAAGAAGCTGATGTGTTTACCCATACTTTTGGGGGAGACATTTTTCATTCCAATCAGTGGCTGGATTTTATTAATAGTTTTCAATACAATATTTATGATTTAGAAAAATACGATTCAGTACCATATCAACCGGAGATTATTAACAGAACGTCTCTGACTGTTAAAATCGGCAATTTCAGGATTACTGCCGGAGGCGAATACCGCGCCGGAATTATTGACTCCCGAAAAGAAAAGATGGATGATTACTATAAGCTGGATTCTCAACTTGAATGGATGTTTTCATCTGATTTGACCTTTTTTGCAATGACAGAAAACCTTCTTGATTTCAAAATAAGTAAATATGAAATCTTGCCATATCGGCAAATTCAAGCCAAAGCCGGAATGATACTGAATTTCTGAAAGGAATAGTTGGATTACAGGTCTATTGCGATCTGAATTAAATGTAGGAGTAAAAAAATGGTGTTAACTGATAAAAGTAATTTAGAAAAAATACTAATTGAACAAGTATCTTCAGCCGGTTCGGTTGGACTTGTTACTCACAAAGATCCTGATGGTGATGGTTTGCCGGCATGTTTAATGTTAAAAAAAATATTAAATTGCTATGGTGTTCAAAGCTCAGTAATTTTAGAGCGAGATTTGTCAGATAAATACGATTTTCTGTCAGCCAGAGAAATTGTAGAGGTTTTTCAGGAGAATATGCATTTTGAACTGTTGATCTTACTTGATTGCCATGAATCGGAACGAATTGGCAGATGCAGCCCTCTGGTAACAAAAGCTAAAGAGGTAATTGCAATCGATCATCATCCCTCAAACAATCTGATAAAGAGCTCTTATAATTATATTGATGCAGATGTAGTTAGTACAGGAGTTTTGCTCTACGAACTTTTTAGAGACAAAATTTCAGAGATGATTCCACAAGACCGCAAATATTGTGCAGAGGTCGTCTACACAACTATTCTGAATGATACCGACAATTTTATAAACCGGAACACTGACTGTATGACTTTTAAAGTGTGCAGTGAATTGATGAATCTGGGATTGATACCGGGAGAGGTTGCTTTTCATTTCCTTTATTCACGCTCAGCTTCTGAGATGAAGTTGCTTGGTGAGGTTTTATCTACAATCAGAATCTACGAGGAAGGTCAGATTGTTTTTATTCACTCTACTCTGGAGATGCTGGAGAGGAATCATCTTGGTCTGGAATCGACATCCAAGATTATTGGCTGGCTGAAGGGTTTAAAGAATGTGAAAATTACAGCCTATTTCAGAGAAGATTCATTCAATAAATATAAACTGAGTTTGCGTTCTAATTATATAAATGTGAATAAGATTGCTAGAATTTACGGTGGCGGAGGGCACGATAAAGCTGCCGGCTGCGAGATGGAAGGTAATCTGGAAAGTATACAGGTTGAACTAAGAAACAGATTGATTGACGGATTGAAAAATCTACAACTTGAACCGGTGGTAAATAAATGATTGTTAACGATTCCGGTTTCATTTTAATAGATAAACCTGCAGGGATTACTTCATTTGGAGTTGTTTCTGCATTACGCAAGATTACCGGAGTAAAAAGGATTGGTCACACAGGTACTCTCGATCCATTTGCTACAGGTTTGTTACCGGTCTGCCTGGACAAAGCAACAAGACTGACTGCTCACTTGATTTCATCTCAAAAAACCTATGAAGTCAAGATGAGGTTGGGAGAAAAAACTGATACTGGTGATTTAACCGGCAAAGTAATTCAGAATAAGGAAATTATTCCTTTAAAAACTGAGCAGATCAACGAACTTGTTTCATCTGTACTGAGATTAAAAAGTCAGATTCCTCCAAAATTTTCAGCTTTGAAAATTGACGGGAAAAGAGCCTATGAATTAGCCAGAAAAAATGAAGATTTTCAGCTGGAAGAACGACCAATAAAAATCCACTCATTTGTAATTAATAATTATGATGAGAACTCAATTTGTTATACGGCTGAAGTAAGCAAAGGAACTTATATCAGAGTGCTGAGTGAGACAATTGCGGAATTAACAGGGAATATTGCCACAACGGTTGAACTCAGAAGAACTTCAGTCGATAGTATTCTTGTAAGTCAGGCAGTCAGTCTGGATGATTTGAATAAAGAAAACTGGAGAGGTTTTCTTAAACCGGTTTATGATGTGATTCGGAATCTAAGCAGGATAACCGTTTCCGATGATTTCTGTACTGATTTCTGTATGGGAAGAAGTATAAATTACCCTTCTTTGTGTCGTGATGAAAAGAACGTATTTGTTCTCGGTGAAAATCAACAGTGTTGGGGTTTGGCAAACATCGAAGACAACTGTATTCTTCCCAAAATTGTTTTAATAAAGAACGTTTAGAGATTATTTCCAATTTCCAAAGTAAATACTAAAGAGTCAAAATGAAAAGATATCTGAATCTGAGGAAAAAATATAAGTATCCGATATTAACAATGGGGACTTTTGACGGAATCCATCTGGGACATCAAAAGCTTCTGAGTGAATTAAAAACAAGAGCCCAAAAAAAAATGGCGAAGCTGTTGTGCTTAGCTATTATCATCATCCTCTGGAAACTATCAATAAACAAACTTTTCCTTATTTGCTTACGGAAGTCTCCAGAAAAGAACAACTCCTGCTCAGTTATGGTGCTGATTCAGTATTATTCCTGGAATTTGATACTAAAATGTCAGAAATGGAAGCGGAAGATTTTCTAAAAAAGATACTCATTGAAGAGATAGGTGCAAAAGAGATAGTCGCCGGATATGATACTCATTTTGGTAAAAACAGAATGGGCAACTACGAGTTTCTTAAAAGTATGGAAACAAAATATGCTTTTAAAGCAGATCTTGTACCGCCAGTTATGATGAATGGGCAAATTATCAGCAGCAGACGTATCAGAGAATTTGTGAAAACAGGTGATATGGATGCAGTGTGCAATCATATGAACAGGTATTATTCTGTTATCGGAACAGTTGTACAAGGTCAAAGAATCGGTACCCAAATTGGATTTCCCACAATAAACCTGATGCCAACTGATAGAAATAAACTGCTTCCAGCAACCGGAGTTTATTTTGGTTTTATCGAGATTGACAGAGTTAAATATACAACGGTGATTAATGTGGGTTTTAGTCCTACATTGAAGCATGTTGAATTCAGAGAAGTAGAAGCTTTTATTATTGGTTTTTCGGGAAACCTTTACGGCGTAGAAGCGGAGGTTTTCTTCTGTAAAAGAATCAGGGACGAAAAGAAATTTTTGTCTAAAGAACAGTTAATAGAAGCTATTGAAATTGATATAGATTATGCTGTAAAATTATCTGCGGAACTTCTTGGAATGAAGTGATTTGTTTTCTCTAGTAGCAAACTTTTAGCGACTTAGGAAAGTCGCTGTAAGAAGACTAGTAACGCGAGATTCCTATCTCGCTCTTTTAGCGACTAAGGAAAGTCGCTGTAAGAAGACTAGTAACGCGAGATTCCTATCTCGCTCTTTTAGCGACTAAGGAAAGTCGCTGTAAGAAGACTAGTAACGCGAGATTCCTATCTCGCTCTTATAGCGACTTAGGAAAGTCGCTTTACAAAATCAGTAACGCGAGATTCCTATCTCGCTCTTATAGCGACTTAGGAAAGTCGCTTTACGAAATCAGTAACGCGAACTGCCAGTTCGCCAAAAGGAAAATATGCAGAATTTAGAATTTAGAGAATTCTACAAAAGGAATCTACCGCACATCCAACCTGAAGGTGGAGTGTTTGCTATAACTTTCAGGTTAGCTTTTACGCTTCCAGTAAATGTAGTTGAAGAACTTTCAGATAGAAGAATGGAATACGCAAGAATGGCTTCTCTACTGAAAGGTAAGGATTTAGAGCTCTTCGACATAGAATTCAGAAGAAAATATTATGAGCACTTCGATGACTTCATTGGCAAACATAAAACAGAACGAGATTGGTTAAATCAAAAAGAATTAGCAGTAACTGTTTCACAGTCAATTCAATATTTGGATAATCTCCGATTTGTTTTACACAGTTTTTGTGTGATGCCTAACCATGTTCATATGATTATTGAACCACTAAAGGATAAAAATGGTAGTAAATATTTTCTTCTTGCTGCAATTTTGAAAAGTATAAAACAATATACCGCAACAGAATGTAATAAGATTCTAAATAGAAGTGGTCAGTTTTGGCATCATGAAAGTTATGATCATTATATACGTGATGAGAGAGATTACTTTTATCAAACAGAATATTTGAGAAATAATCCTGTTAAGGCAGGTTTAGTAAGTAACTGGGAAGACTGGAAATATACATACGTAACCCGAACTGCCATCTCGTTCTTATAGCGACTAAGGAAAGTCGCTTTACAAAATCAGTAATGCGAGATACCCATCTCGTTCTTATAGCGACTTAGGAAAGTCGCTTTACGAAATAGAGTAACGCGAGATTCCTATCTCGCTCTTATAGCGACTTAATTCTCTGGTTACCAAACCTTTAGGAGTTGAATTCTAACATTCAACCTTTCCCTGTTTGGTAACGGAACATTATTCTCGTCCCCAAACAGGGTTTAGGGACGAGAAGGGAAGGAAGCGGATTTATATGGATTTATATGGAGTGCATTGACTGCGTTAATGCAGCATCCCGAAAGCTTTCGGGATGCATTTTAGTAAACGTATCGACGCAGTCGATACACTCCACATAAGAAAAAACACTACATATAAGGCACCAAAATCAATCATTGACAGAAAAACTACATACTGATAATTCACAACATTAATAATCATGAGGTAGTTATGAAAACAGGAAAAAATGTTGTTTTCATTTTGGGGACGCTTTTGCTGTTTCTCGCATTGTCCGCTCAGTCAATAACAGAGAAGCAGGCAGAGATTGAAAGAATTAAAGCTCAGACCGGAAATTATTACTTCGGTTCCGGAGAGGCAACCACCCGCAACGAGGCTAATCAAATAGCCTTACAACAGCTTATGAGTCAAATTTCGGTTGTGGTAAAGGTGGAAGTTTCCACTTCAGAGTCAGAGCGTGCCGGAGTTTACAGCGAAAATGTGGAGCAAACCCTCAAAACCTACAGCTACGGCCGCTTGCCCGATGTAAATGAAATCGACTACAAGATTGGTCCTGTGTTTCATATCTTCCGCTATATTGCCAAAGAAGACTACCGAAAAATATTCGATAATAAAAAGGTCGAGATCTGCGGAATTCTGAGCGATGCTGAATCAAACATGGAATTGAATCAGTTTGGTAAGGCTTTCCGCAACTATTACCGGGCAGCTCTGGCAATTGAATCTCTACCGGAACGCTCTGTAACCTATCGGGGGAAAACCTATGATCCTGACAAAATATTCAATCTCATCAGAGACGTCGGCAATGATATCAGCATTAAGGCAATCAGCAACAATTTTGAACACAATCTCAGAACTATTGTGCTGGAAATAAGTTATAAAGGTAACCCTGTTCATGATTTGAATCTATACTATTACGATTTACACGCTTACATTCCTTTGAAAACAAACCAGTCGAAGATACAGATTGATATCTATGGAACTCAATATAAAAACATGAATGCCCTGACCTTGAAAATCGACCTGAATGAAGGTCTCTACAGCAGTGCTTCTGATGTGAGTGAACAATTGAGTAAAATTTTCCTCAAAGATGCGCTGGAGATTGTTCGGGAAATCTCTCTGAAAAAAGTGGCTGAACCAAAAGTAGATGCGAAAGTGAAGAATCTGACTTTTCCCATTGTTCTGAATAAAAATCCAGCTTGTCCGGTTAATGAAGTGATTGCCGGAAATCTGCAGAAGTTGTTTTCCATGCTGGAGAATGAAAAAATAGATAATAGGAATATTTTCTCAGATACGGCAGTTTTGGAAAGGATGCAGAGTCTCATTGATACCAATCATCTGCGTTTTATGAATTATCAACAGAAGGCAGATGTCAATAAAACAGGCGATGGCTGGGAAGTAAGACAGTTGGGGGTTGTGGTCAAATGCACCGGTTTTCCTGCCCGAAATGAGACTATTGTGGTGGATTTTGATGCAGAGGGAAAGATATACAACATCTGTTATACAATTAATCCGGTTCTACATGAGATGTTTCAGGAACGGGGAACTGCTTCCGGCGACTGGAATTACCGGCAAGTGGCAATTAAGTTTTTGGAGAATTATAAGACCGCCTACATTGTGAAAAGTCTGGAAGATGTAGAAGCACTTTATTCGGAGGATGCCCTGATTATTACAGGAAAAGTAGTTGAAAAAGCGCTGATGCCGGTGGAATTTCAGCCAAATCTGCCTCAGAAAGAGATAGTTTATTTCCGCCAGACGAGAGCAGAACACATAGAAAGACAAAAAGAAATTTTCAGTAAAAATAAGTTTGTTTGGTTGCAATTTGATACTTTTGAGATTTCATCAGCTCCGGTCGGTAAGATTTATGGTGTTGCTATGAAGCAGAACTATTTTTCTTCCACCTATAAAGATGAGGGATATCTGTTTCTCCTGATAGACTTCAGGGGAGAAAAACCGCTTATTCATGTACGAAACTGGCAGCCCGGTGAGTGGGATTTGAAGAAATTGGTTAACATGGCAGATTTCAAGTTCCATTAAGGAGGAACCGATGAAAAACCACATTAAATTAGTGCTCTTGTTTCTATTGGCAGTTGTTCTAACTAGATGTTGGGTGTCTAAAAGTCAACATTTGAAGACTGAGACTGAGTTAATGAATCTGAAGAAGGAGTTTGAGGCTTTCAGAAGATCGACAGAAATGTTGATTTCGGATTCTCTTTTGGTGGAGATGGAGCAATTAAGTAAAAGATTAGGTTCATTCACGCAGTATGCTGATAGTATCATTACAAATTTTGACAAGGTTAACACAGAAAGAATTGAGAAATTTGATCAACAGGTAGATCAGCATGAGTTGAATATTTGGGAAGAAATGTTGGAGAAAGTATTGCTAATGGCTTTTCAGTTCTATCTTAAGCCTTATAGTTTGGGTGGAGCTGGGAGAGATGCCAGCGCTGTGATAGATAATAAAGAACAATGGTTTCCGAAGTATACTTACGGATTGCTGGCAGAAGATGTGAAGGTTTATGCTGAGCCGGGATTTTTGTGTGTAGCTGAAGTTGTTGCGCCGATAAGGAATAAAAAGATTATTATGAAGATTGATGATAGAGGCAGGATTACTCGTTAGACGAAATGAAAATCAATTTGAATATTGCCATTCAGAATTATGTCCTGTATCAGGCGAAGTCTGGTAACCACCGGAAATCATGCTCATAAAGTTCGACACGGCACTAGTCAAAGCACTCCTCATAAGACAAAGTGCTCCAAAAATACAGACTCCCCTAACCCATCTTTCGCCAAAGAGGGGGACAAGAGAAGCCTCTGCAAGAAGTGACTCGAGGCAAGTCCCCGAGCTTG
>JAQVBK010000012.1 GCA_028690365.1 Candidatus Cloacimonadota bacterium | reverse complement strand
TGAGTGTTTATAATATATTTTACAGGTTTGTGCCTTTCTTCCAGTTTTTTCCGGATTTCTTTGGCATCCTGTGGATAGAGCATGGTATCGACTATTACGAAAGCATCCGTCAGTTCAATCAGAGTACTATTCACCTGATTTTTCTCTGAGCTGAACCAGGTAATACTGTCGGTGATTTTTTTTGTTAACATATTACAATCTCGTAAACAAGCATGAAGCTTTTTCAGAAATTGAACTGTATAGAAACCAATTATTACCTATCACACTCAAAACTAACATTCTGAACCGCATTCTTACTCCCTGATTTTTATATATGGCAGGCTCATCAATTCTTTTTCAGTGTCAAGTCAAATGATATATCTACTGTTTTTCTTAAAATTGAACTAATTTCCGAAAAGTTTAAGTTATTAATTGTTATCAGATCAGTTAACAATTATAATTTTAAGGTAAAATTTCTCAAACTTTGAACCAAATATGGGAGGTCGCATGAAAAGAATGTATTTGATACTGGCACTCTTGATTATCACGGTAATCAGCTTTGCACAAATCACCAATCTGACAGCGGTTACTGAAGAATGGCAGGATTGTACTCACGCTGACGGAACAGGTCTTTACTGGGAAATTCTAAAATTAGTATATGAACCTGAAGGCATTACGGTTAATCATGGAACTTATCCCTATGCCAGAGCTCAGAACATGGTGCAAACAAAAGAAGCTGATATCCTGGTTGGTCCATATCTTGATGAAATCGAACAGGTCATCTACAGCAAACATCATATTGACAATGATCTTGTTTTTGCTGTATTCAAAAAAGACAAGGTTGCAGACTGGAAAGGTAAGGAGAGCCTGAAAGGAACTATCGGCTGGGTAAGAGGTTATGCTTATGATAAATATTTGGGAATGAAACTAGATTATTATGAAGTTAACAACACTGAAACCGGACTGAAGATGCTTAATGCTGGTCGTCTTGATTTCTTTTTGGATGCTGAAGCTCAGTTAGAACCAACTTTTGAGAGCGGGGAACTCAACAAAGACGACTTCCGAATAGAAGAAGTTCTAAAACTTCCTCTTCATCTCGCTTTTACCGACAATGCCAAAGGTAAAGAGCTAAAGGAAATCTATGAAAAAAGAATGGATGTTCTCATTAAATCCGGAGAATTGAAAAAACTCTTTGAAAAATGGGATTTTGATTACATCTATTAAACTACTCATTTCAGAGGCAGAACTAATGAAAGGTTATATCCATATTTACACTGGTAACGGAAAAGGTAAGACCACTGCCGCCTTTGGTCTTGCCTTACGAGCTGCAGGTGCTGGTAGAAAAATTTTCATCGCCCAGTTCGCAAAAGGTATGACCTACTTAGAAATTGAAGCTGTCCGTAAATTTATACCTTCAATAACCATTAAGCAGTACGGATTAGATTGTTTTATTATAAATTCACCAACTTCCGCAGATATAGAGATAGCTAGAAAAGGTATCTCTGAACTTCAGGATATCGTTTCCGGGAATCATTACAATATGGTCATCATGGATGAAATTAATATAGCACTTTACTATAATTTATTTTCAGTCGAAACTGTTATTAATCTTCTTGCAGCCAAACCTGAAGAAATGGAAATAATCCTGACTGGTCGATATGCTCCGTCTGAATTGATTGAACTTGCAGACCTGGTCACCGATATGCAGGAATTAAAACATTATTACCGGACTGGTGTTGAAGCCAGAAAAGGAATTGAATTCTGAAGAAAAAGAGAAGAGACCCAAAAGTACAGTAAATATTCTTTAGAACAGCAGAATAGCCACCCATATGTTGTTCAGATAACAACAAAAATTTTTCCAAATTAATTTCTCTCAAAATCGATGTTTTTCCCACAAAAATGAAATAATATGAAACACTCTCCAGTGTCAAAGTTATATATTCGAAAGCAGCCCAGATAGAAAAGATTAACACTTTGATTCTCCTCCCTGACGGTTAAGATTACTTAACCGTCTTTTTTATATTAGAACAAGATTTTTTTACTTTCTTGTGACAATCGTGAGGTAAGTCTCAAATTTTTTAAGTAAAACAAACAAAAACAATCAATACTACTGAAAAAAAATATTTTGACACATTGTAGGAGTATTTTTTTGATGAATCATGATTTATTAAAATAAAATATTATTTACAGGAGTACTTATGAGATTAATTTTATTCACTTTTTTCTTAGTATTAGTCAGTGTTTTGTTGTTTGCTGACGGTGTCCCGCCCATAGGTTCAGGCACAGAAACTAATCCATACCAGATTTCATCTCTGGATAACCTGCTCTGGCTGAATACCAACCCTGAAATATGTAATACTAATGCATTCTTTATTCAAACTGCAGACATTAATGCCTTAGATACTCAAAGCTGGAATGAGGGTGCCGGTTGGATTCCCCTACCCCTAATATTCAACGGAGAATACAATGGACAGGGATATCACATAGACGGACTGTTCCTCAACTCAGAGCTTTCTGACGAGACTGGTTTCTTTGGCTGTGTTTACGAAAGTAGAATCAGTAACCTTGATTTGCTAAATGTCAACATAAGCGGAAATGCCAGAACTGGTGGATTAGCAGGAATAGCTCATAAATCTGAAATCACACATTGCTCAGTTTCAGGAACTGTAACAGGAACTTATAATGTTGGAGGCTTAGTCGGTTGTAATGCAGCATCTACATTAGATTACTGTAATGCTTCAGGTAGCATCTCCGGTATTAGTAATGTAGGGGGCATTTCAGGAAGCAACTCGAGCATCATAATAATACCGATAGAAGGTATCGTTTTCTACTCACAGATTCCTCAATACAACAGATATGAAACATTTTCCCCATACATTGTTAATTGCTACACTTCAGCTGATATTTGTGGAACCGGAAGCAATCTAGGCGGTATTAGTGGTTCATCTAACAGTTGTATTAGCAATTCCTATTATAATTTTGAAACTGTTCTCATAAATGGAGAGCATATATTAACTCAGGGCGCACTCTATAATGAACAATTTGAAACATGGCTTAGCAATAATCTCTCTATTGAAATAGACAACTATTTTGAACAGGAAAACGGATATTACCAGATATCAACTCCGGAAGATCTGAAAAACATGCTCCCTTTCCTTGGAAATTCTGAGAATCGTTTCAGGTTAGTCAATTCAATTGACCTGAGTAATGATGAAAACTTCTTCCTGCCCAGTTTTAGCGGAACATTTGAAGGTAGTAATTATGCGATTAGCAATCTTTCGGTAAATCTTGATGTTAACTCATCTATTGGTTTATTTGGAATAGTTAACCAAGCTACAATAAAAAATCTGATCATTAGTGATGCTGAAATCAATGGGCATAGTTCTCTGGGCATTTTAGCTGCTCGTTGTGATTCGACTTATGTTTTCAACTGTTCTGTAAGCGGAAATATTACAGGTAGCTCAGTTGGAGGATTGATAGGCACAGCAAGTAATACTTTAATAGAAAACTGTCTGTTTAGCGGAAACTTAACAGGCACTGAACAAACTGGTGGACTAGTCGGTTGGGTAGGCTTTTCTGAAATCAGAGAAAGCTGTTCTTTCGGATCAGTTGATGGACTTTTGTCAATAGGCGGATTAACGGGAGTGCTAATTAGTTCTACATTATCAGATTGTTTCAGCTTTTGTTCGGTTACGGGTAATGAGAAAGTCGGAGGTATTGCACATTATGTAAACGGCAGTATTATAGATAACTGCTACTTCTCAGGAGATATAATTTGTGATAATGCCGTTGGCGGTTTATTTGCCGAAGAAGGTGACAGCTTGTCAATCATCACAAACTCTTTTTGGAATATCGAATCATCAGGTCAAGCTTACAGCGCCGGTGGTACAGGGAAAACAACTGCTGAAATGCAGAATGTTGCTACATATACAGATTTGACTTCTACAGGTCTGGACTCTCCCTGGGATTTTATTGATAATCCTTTTGATGATAATGAAACTGAAGATATCTGGGGAATTGACCCCAATATAAATGACGGCTATCCTTATCTGGTAAATCTGCAAATAGTGGAAACTGAGGACAATGAACAGAACAATCCAATTTCACAACACATTGCAATCACCAATTACCCTAACCCCTTCAGCCCAACATCAGCAACCAGAAACTCCGGTACTACCATCTCTTTCACTTTGGCAGAGAATTCAATGGCAGACGTAAAAATCTACAATCTCAAAGGACAACTGGTAAACAATTTTGGTTCCGGATTCTATGATAAAGGAACTCATACATTCTCCTGGAATGGAAGAGATGATTCGAATCAGATATTGGCTTCCGGAGTTTATTTTGTTAGAATAACTGCCGGAGAACTGAGTCAGACAAAGAAGATTATGATAGTGAAATAGAAAAAACAGCTATTCTACTCTTACTATTTTGAAGACCTTATTTGGAATATTCAGATAAGGTCTTCATTTCAATACAGCTATTTATAATTTGACATCTTATACTATTTCAGAAAACTAAGTAATCATGAAATTGAGAGGTGAACATGGTTGATCAATTAACTGCAGAACAGAGCAATCTGGTTAATCAGGAGATTACCAGAGAATACCAAAAAGTAACACGCTCGTCCGGAAAACCCAAGGTATTAATTTGTACTCCTGAAATTACCGAGTTGCCCGAAGGTATGGGAAATGCTGCAAACTTTGTCAGTGCCAAGGGTGGGGGTTTGGGAGATATTTCTGCCAGTCTCATTAGATATTTGAATGATTCAAAAGAATTTGAACTTCATATTGCCATCCCTAAATATGATTACAATATTCGTAAAGTGTTGACTTCAGTTTCAAAACAACAGATTGACAGATTGGCAATTGTTTTGAGCGGTAAAGGAATTCACCTCATCAATGACAGTGCCTTTTCCTATATTAAAAATCCTTATGAAACACACTGGCTACACTCAGGAATAAGAAGAGCCATGGCTCTACAGAGATATGTCATTAATAATCTGATTGATCAGATTGAACCTGATGTAGTTCATTGTAATGATTGGATGACAGCATTAATTCCAGCCGCAACAAAAGTAAAAGGAATCAAATCGATTTTTACACTTCACAATATTTTCACTGCGAAACAAACATTGGAACAGATAGAATTAACCGGAATCAAGCCTTTTGATTTTGCTGAATGGCTTTATTTTGAACAATATCCTGAAGATCTGGAGCACAACTGGGAAAAACATTTCCGTACAAATCATGTAGATTTCACAGCGAGTGCAATTTTTGCAGCCGATCACTTCAACACGGTAAGTCCGTCTTTTCTGGAAGAATTAAAAAATGATGTTTTTGGAGAACTTGTCCCTCGTTCAATTTTTCAGACCATTACAGATAAGATAAATATCGGAAGAGCAAGCGGAATTCTCAATGCTCCCAATGATACGGTAAACCCCTCTTTGATGGAAAACATCATAAATTTCGGGATTGGAAATGTAATGGAAAAAAAGGAAGAAAACAAGTTGCTATTTCAACAAAAAATGAGACTTCCTAAAAAACCCAACATACCTCTTTTCTTCTGGCCTAACAGGTTATATGATCAAAAAGGAACCGATATTCTTGTAGATAATCTGGAGATGTTGGTAAAAAAATATACAATCCAAATTGCTGTGGTCGCAAATGGAGATGAGAAACAGGAAAAAGCATTAAAAACACTTAGCAGAATTTACTCTAACATCTCTTATCGTCCTTTCAGCGAACCTCTTGGGAACTTAGGTAAAGCAGGTTCAGATTTTATTCTGATGCCTTCCAGATATGAACCCTGCGGTCTGCCTCAGATGGAGGCTCCCCGACTGGGTACACTTCCCATTGTTCGGGCAACAGGAGGTTTGAAAGATACCATTACTCATCTCGATTTCACGAATGGATATGGTAATGGTTTTGTGTTTAATGATGCAGATCGCTATGGTTTGGAATTTGGGATTAAAGAAGCCCTTCGTTTTTATTCACAACCTTATTCAGTAAAGGAAGGCAATCTAAGAAGAATTATGCAGGAATCAATGGAAAAATTTAATCTCAAGAATACGGCTGAAGAATACATCAAAATTTATAAGAGATTAACAGAAGAAAGAAGAAATAATCTTTGATAGACTAGCAGTCACAATCTAAAAACAGAGACAGTAAATACACCGTTTCTGTTTTTTTTACATATAACAAACAGTATTCTAAGTAATTACATCTCAAAAAAAAACCAAAAGTGATTGACTGAAAAAAGGGAGAAATGACTTCTTGTCTCAATCAAATTTGCAGGAGAAGATAATGAGAGACATTAAATCAGCGTTTACCCAAAGTACACTCAATATGAAATCATCAATGATCAGGGAATTAGTTGCTTCCACAAAAGGTATCCCTGGTCTAATTTCTTTTGCAGGAGGATTTCCATCACCAAAAACTTTCCCTGTTCAGGAATTAGCTGAATTGTTTCAAGCAGTTATAGAATCAGACGGAGCAGATATTTTACAGTACGGTGCGAGTGAAGGAGATGTACAGCTCAAAGCTGCAATAAAAAAACTAGAAAAAATTGATATTCACGATGATGAAATGCTTATTACAGTAGGTTCTACCAACGCAATATTCTATATGACAAAGGTCTTTATAGAACCCGGAGAAATCATTTACACAGAAGCGCCCAGTTTCCTTGGCAGTCTTGTTACATTTGAAGCATTAGGTGCTGACGTCAGAGGAATTCCTTTGGATAAAGAAGGAATCAGCTGCAAACACCTCACTGAAGAAATTTCTAGAGCAAAAAAAGAAGGTAAAATAGGAAAATTCATCTACGTTATTCCGGAATTTCAAAATCCTTCAGGATTGACAATGTCTCTCAAAAGGAGAAAGGAATTACTGGAGATCGTAAAAGAAAACGATCTTATAATCCTGGAAGACAGTCCTTATGAACAGTTGAGATACTCAGGGAAAAAAGAAACTTCTCTTTTTGAACTGGCAAGGAAAATTTATAATGATGATCAATTAGTTGTCAGTGTAAAATCATTTTCAAAAATTCTCGGTCCCGGTTTAAGAATTGCCTATGCAATGGGAAATAAAGATATTATAAGGATGATGGGATCCTGGAATCAGAAAGTCAATGTTACTCCTGACTGTGTTGCAGAAAGAGTTGTAGCCAGATTCATTGATTCCGGAATGATTTATCCACACATTGAAAAAATCAGATCCTTCTATAAACCTCTGAGAGACGCAATGCTCAAAAATCTCAAGAAACACATGCCTAAAGAGGTCAAATGGACTCAACCTGATGGCGGAATGTTTATCTGGATTACTCTACCGGAGTATATGGATGCTCTTGAGCTATTTGAAAAAGCAAAAGCTTACAAAGTTGCTTTTATCCCCGGACTCAAGTTTTATCCTGAAGAAAGCATCCAAAACAATACGCTACGGCTGAATTTCTCATACCCAACAATTGAGCAGATAGAAACGGGAGTTGAAAGATTAGGCGAATTGATTAGAGATATGTTAAAATAGGTGAACGAATGAATCCTGTAGAAACTATAATCAAGAAAAGAAACAATAATCCTCTGTCACCCACAGAGATTGAATATTTTGTCAAATCATACATAAATAATAGCATACCAGAATACCAGATGTCGGCAATGCTCATGGCAATATTTCTTAATGGTATGCAGCCAGACGAAGTATACAAATTGACTGAAATCTACATAAATTCCGGAGATACTGTAAAATTTCCTGCTGAATGGAAAACTGTAGACAAGCACTCTACCGGTGGTGTTGGAGATAAAATCACATTAACACTGGCACCAATAGTTGCTGCTTGCGGAGCTAAAATACCCATGATTTCAGGTCGCGGACTTGGACACACCGGCGGTACTCTCGACAAACTTGAATCTATTAATGGCTTTAGAACAGATTACTCCAAACAAGATTTCAGCAAATTCATTGAAAAAAGTGGAATTGCAATAATCAGTCAATCCAAAGAACTTGTTCCAGCCGATAAAAGAATTTACGCTTTACGAGATGTAAGTGGGACTGTCGAATCGCTTCCACTTATCACTGCCAGTATTATGAGCAAAAAAATTGCAGAAGGCGCACAAAACCTGGTAATTGATTTGAAGGTTGGAAGCGGTGCTTTTATTAAAAAGCTAGATACTGCAAAAGAATTAGCTGAGCTGCTTATAACAGTCGGAGAAAAATTCGGGCAAAAAATCGCAGTTGTATTCTCGTGCATGAATTCTCCATTAGGTGAATATATCGGCAACGCATTAGAGATAAAAGAAACTGTTAACTATCTTAAAGGAAAACACCTCCCTGATATTGATATTCTCACTAAAGAATTGGCAATCCACATGCTCCTGCTATCTGGAAAAGCAAGAGATAAAAAAGAGGCTATAGAAAAAATTGAAAACGCTATCAGTAGTGGAGAAGCTCTGAACAAATTCAGAGAATTAATAATACAACAGGGTGGAGATGCCGGGTTTATTGAGAACACAGATCTGCTTCCCCAAGCTAAACACTCCCGTCAAATCTTTGCTAAGTGTTCAGGATGGATTCACGAGATTGATTCACAAGCTATTGGATATGCTCTGGTTGAAGTTTCGGCTGGAAGGCGTCAACTGGATTCGGTACTTAACTACTCTTCCGGAGCCAGGTTACTTCGAAAGGTTGGAGATCGACTTCAAGAAGGAGATCTTTTAGGAGAAATATATTTCAACGACGAATCCAATATAGATGAAATCTGTGACAAAATTGTTAATAGTTATAGTATAAAAGATAGCTTTTGTGAACCAGATTCAATTATAATTGAAAGCATCAACAAATGGATATCGCTTTGACCGTTAAGTTCAAAGTTCTTGACAATGAAAAGGTCAAAAATAATTTAGCAGCCAATCTGATCTAAGATTGTGTAATTTAATGTATTTCAATAAGTTATAAACAGAAAGGAGTATGAAATGGCTGTACCTAAAAGGAAAACCTCAAAATCCAGAAGAGACAAGAGAAGAACTCATTACAAAGCCGAGATGCCTACCTGGTCAACTTGCTCAAACTGCAGTGAACCAACCAGACCTCACAATATTTGTGAAAAATGCGGGCACTACAACGGGAAGAAAATAATCGAAATCAAAGAAGATTAATGATAATAGCTCTTGATGCTTATGGCAGCGATAATGCGCCATTCCCTGAAGTGGAAGGCGCTATTCTCGCATTAAAGGAAAATGTCTGTCAAAAAATACTTCTTGTTGGAAAAGAAGACATACTAAAAAAAGAACTCAGCAAATATTTGTATGATTCAAACCGAATAGAAATTGTTCATGCTGATGACATAATTTCTATGGATGAATCTGCTTCTACTGCTGCTAAAAGTAAAAAAGACTCATCCATAGTTAAAGGAATTAAACTACATCACGAAAAAAAAGCTGATGCTTTTGTCAGTGCCGGTAACACAGGAGCAGTCATGGCTGCCTCACTTTTTACTTACGGCAGGATAAAAAACGTTCTTAGACCAGCTCTGGCTCTTAACTTCCCCACCAGCAAAGGTTCAGAAATAATTCTGGATGTAGGAGCTAACGTTGACTGTGCTCCAGAACATTTATTTCAATTTGCGTTGTTAGGTCAATTTTACTCCAGATTTCTATTGGACATAGAAAAGCCTACAGTTGCTTTACTGAATATTGGTGAAGAAAGCAAGAAAGGCAATGAGCTGACAAAAAAAGTATATCAGATTTTAAGTGAAAATCAAAACATCAATTTTGTAGGCAACATTGAGGGCAAAGACGTTCTCAGAGGTGTTGCAGATGTTATAGTTGCAGATGGGTTTGTAGGCAATGTAATGCTGAAAACTGTTGAAGGAGTAGCTATTTCTCTTTTTGAAATGATGAAAGAAGGAATGAGAAAAGATTGGATTGCCAAAATTGGCGCTCTCCTTTCATACCCTGTATTCTCTTATATAAAGAAAAAACTTGATCATACCGAATACGGTGGAGTTCTGTTAGTAGGATTAAACGGACTATCAATTATCGGACACGGTCGAGCAAATGCTAAAGCAATCAAGAATGCTGTAAGGTTTGCTGCTAAAATGGCAGAATCCGGTTTTTTGCAGCATTCAATAGATTATTTTGAAGGAAGAAAATATGAACTCGAGAGTTAAAAGCGAATCAAAATACAAAGCAAAAATCTCCGGAACAGGCAGATATTTGCCAGAAAAAATCGTTAACAATTATGACTTCGAGAAAAAGATAGATACGACGGATGAATGGATTAGAACCAGAACCGGCATCTTTGAAAGAAGATATGCAGCCGATAATCAGGCTACTTCGGATATGGCATTTGAAGCTTGTTTAAACGCTTTGGAATCAGCACACATGAGTTCCAAAGACATAGACATGATAATCGTGGGTACTGTTACTCCCGATCATCCTTTCCCATCTACCGCCTGTATTTTACAGAAAAAACTAGCAATTAAAGGTTTTGGTGCTTTCGATATCTCAGCAGGCTGCCCCGGCTGGATATATGCTTCAGATATAGCCAGGCAATATATTGAAAATGGTTCTGCTGAAAATGTAATGGTAGTTGGAGCAGACATATTGACAAAAATCACAAATTTTGACGATCGTGGTACTTGTGTTCTTTTTGGAGATGCAGCCGGAGCGGTAATCATGAGCCGTGCTGAAAGAAAAGATATCTCGTTGGTAATTGATTCCGAAATTGTTGCTGATGGTTCATATTATGATATTCTTGTTCAACCTGCCGGTGGTTCCCGAATGCCTGCTTCTGAAGAAACTGTTAGAAAGAATCTTCACACTATCTACATGGAAGGAAATAAAGTTTTTAAGTTGGCAGTCAAATCAATGGAAACCGCTTGTGAAAGTGTTATGCAACGAAACGGATTTGACATCAAATCCATCGACTGGCTCATTACTCACCAGGCCAACCTACGAATAATCGAATCATTAGGAAATAAACTAAAAGTAGATCCCCACAAAGTTATTATAAACATTGAGAAATATGCCAACACTTCCGCTGCAACAATTCCCGTTGCCTTGGATGAAGCAGTCAGAGACGGAAAAATCAGACGCGGCGATGTTGTTCTGATGTCATCCTTCGGTGCCGGTCTCACATCTGGCAGCCTGTTAATCAGATATTAAGAGGTAGAAATGTCATTTAAAAATCATAAGATAGCATTTGTTTTCCCTGGTCAGGGATCTCAGTACCTTGGTATGTCCATGGATTTTATTGAAAGAGACAATGATTTGTATAATACTTTGGAAGCTTTCAGAAAGAGAACTGGCACAGATTTACTTAGTATTATGAAAGATGGTCCTGAAGATATTCTAAAGGAAACCAGATTCACTCAACCTGCGATTCTTTTTCATAGTTACGCAGCTATGAAATCACTTTTGCAGAAAATCAATATTTCCCCTGATTTTGTTGCGGGTCATTCATTGGGTGAGTTTACAGCATTGGTTGCTAATGGAGTTTTAGATATTGAAGATGCTATGTATCTGGTGCATCGCCGGGGTGAATTCATGATCAAGGCGAATGATGGGAGACCTTTTGCGATGTCTGCCATTATGGGACCAAGCTCAGATGAAGTCAGAAGTTTCTGTCAGGAAGCTTCTGAAACAGGTATCGTAGTTGCTGCAAACTTTAACACTCCAGTACAAACTGTCATTTCAGGTGAAGAACAAGCTGTACGCAAAGCAGAAGATATTGCCAGGGCAAATGGTGCTAAAAGAATCTTTCCTCTGGCGGTAGGCGGAGCTTTCCACTCACCTTTGATTGAAAAAGCTGCAGAATGGCTGGAGAAAGAGATGAATTCTGTTAGCTTTAATAACACAAAAACACCGGTAATCTCAAATGTTGATGCCTTACCTGCAAAAGACCCTGAAGTCATTAAGCGTAATTTAAAAAAACAAATTACATCCTCAGTATTATGGGTCAAATCGGTACAGAACATGGTTGAACAAGGAACTACACTATTTCTCGAATTTGGTCCTCAAAAAGTAATTGCCGGCATGATTAAAAAAATCGATAAGAATGTTGAAGTAATCAGCATTGACAATATAAAAGATTTGGAAGATGCAACTGCCAAATTGAATGAAATGTAAGGAGAGCAGATGAGACTGGAGAACAAAATTGCTGTTATTACCGGTGCTGCCAGAGGTATTGGTTTTTCCATTGCCAAGAAAATTGCTCAGGAAGGCGCTACTGTAATAATTTTCGATTTAGGAGCTGATAATGTCAACAGTTCTGTAAATCAATTGATTGAATCAGGTTATATAGCAAAAGGATTTGATGTAGATGTTACTGATTCCGAGAAAATTGAGTCTGTTATGAAAGAGATAGTCAAAGAATTCGGAAGAATTGACATTCTTATCAATAATGCCGGTATAACCAGAGATGCATTGATTATGAAAATGAAAGAAAGTGATTGGGATATGGTCATGAACGTCAACCTGAAAGGGGCATTCATCTGTACATCCAAAGTTGCACGTATTATGATGAAACAAAGAGATGGAGTAATAATCAATATGGCCTCTGTCATAGGAATAATGGGAAACATCGGACAGGCTAATTACGCAGCTTCTAAAGCCGGCATGATTGCACTTACTAAATCAGCCGCTAAAGAACTTGCTGCCAGAAATGTCAGAGTCAATGCCATTGCTCCAGGTTTTATTGAAACCGAAATGACTGCAACCCTACCGGAAGAAGTAGTAAAAGAATATTTCAGGGCAATCCCTCTCAATCGTATGGGGAAACCTGATGATATAGCAAATCTCTGCATTTTCTTGTCTACGCCTGAAGCGGGTTATATTACAGGACAAACAATTAAGATTGATGGCGGATTAATAATGTAATTACATGGTAAGTTAACCGAACTAATTGATATCACAGTTGATTTTTATTCATTAAAGGGGTAAAACCCAAGAAAGGAGGAAAGATGGATATTGAAGCAAAGGTAAAAGAAATCATTGTTGAGGAATTAGGAAGAGAAGCTTCTGAAGTTACTCCTGATGCAAGATTCATTGATGACCTTGGCGCAGATTCTCTTGATACTGTCGAATTGATTATGAAATTTGAAGAGGAATTTGATGTAGAAATTCCTGATAGCGACGCTGAAAAACTGAGAACAGTTGGCGATGCTGTCAAATATCTAAGAGAAAAATTAGGTTAAAATTACAACTGCTCAGAAATCTGAGCAGTTTTTTACAATTACAAAAAAGAAAAATAGAGAGGATAAAATATGAAACGCAGAGTAGTAGTGACTGGTTTGGGTACAATTAATCCGCTTGGTCATAACACATCAGAGACCTGGGAAGGATTGATCAACGGAAAATCAGGAATAGCATTGATAAGCAGATTTGATTGTACTGATTATCCATCTCAGATAGCCGGAGAAATCAAAGAATTTGATCCGCTTAATCATTTTGAAAAGAAAGAAGCAAAAAAACTCGATCCTTACACCTTATATGCCTTAGTAGCAGCAAATGAAGCAATTGAAGATTCCGGATTTCTGAAAAACTACACTCCGGACAAAGCAGGAGTCATCACCGGTGTAGGAATTGGCGGAATCCTGACTCTGCAGGAAGAAATTACAAAGCTTGTAACTGCTGGTCCACGAAAGATCAGTCCTCATTTCATACCTAAAATGATTGCTGATATCGCTGCTGCTCAAATTTCGATCAAACATAATCTGAGAGGAATCAACTTCAATGTTGTTTCTGCCTGTGCTTCGGCTAATCACGCAATAGGAACAGCTTTCCGATCCATTCAATATGGCGATGCAGATATCATTGTAACTGGTGGTGCAGAATCTTCAGTTGAAGAAATATCAGTAGCTGGATTCTGTTCTATGAAAGCCTTGAGTACAAGAAATGATGACCCGTTAACTGCTAGTCGACCTTTCGATTTAGGCAGAGATGGTTTTGTTATGGCTGAAGGTGCCGGATTTATCGTTTTAGAAGAATTGGAACATGCACTAAAACGAGGAGCAAAAATATATTGCGAACTTGCCGGTTACGGAATGAGTGCTGATGCTTATCACATTACAGCACCTTCAGAAAATGGAGAAGGCGGAGCCAGAGCTATCAGTATGGCTTTAAGAGATGCCGATGTTCAACCGGAAGAGGTTGATTATTTTAACGCTCACGGAACATCAACTCCATTAAACGACAAAAATGAGACTGCTTCCATAAGAACTGTTTTTGGTGAATATGCCTACAAGCTTAAAGTTAGTTCAACTAAATCCATGGTCGGACACATGTTAGGTGCCGCCGGAGGAATTGAAGCTATAGCCTGTGCAAAAACTATTGAAACTGGAATAATTCACCCTACAATCAATCAGTTTGAAAAAGACCCTGATTGTGATCTTGATTACACTCCACACAAATCAGTGAAAAAAGACATTAATACAGTGATGAGCAATTCACTGGGATTCGGTGGTCATAACGGTGTATTATTATTTAAAAAATACTAGATAGACAAGCAGGGAATCCCCTGCTTTTTTTAATCATGAAAAAGTTACTCTCATCATTCTACAGCTTCATTTCAGGAAAAGAATCTTCAATAGAATTCTCTGACAATATTGAACAGCTTCTAAACGAAATTCAAGAAACTATTAATTACAGTTTTAAGAAGAAATTTCTCTTGAATGCAGCTCTGACTCATAGTTCTTACTATCAAAAAAATCGAAAAGATAATGAGAGTCACGTTTCTCCTTCCGAAAGAATGGAGTTTCTTGGTGATTCTATCCTTGGCTTGGTTGTTGCCGAAAAGCTTTTTGTTATGTTTCCCGATGAACCAGAAGGAAAGCTTACTAAACTGAAATCCAAACTTGTCTGTGAAAAATATCTCAGTTTAATTGCAAAAGAAATCAATCTGGGAAAATACATCATTATGGCAGAAGAAGAAATCCGTTCAGGAGGCTCAAACCGAAATTCTATTTTATCAGACAGTATGGAATCACTTATTTGTGCAATCTACCTGGATGGTGGAATTGTTCAGGCAAAAAAGTTCATTAACTCTTTCATTCTTAGTAATTTTCAACAGAAAATAGACAATGCTGATCTAACAAACTATAAAAGTCGGTTACAGGAGTATTCTCAATCAAGATATCATATTCCACCTACTTACATAGTTATCAAAGAAGAAGGACCGGAACATAACAAAGAATTTTTTGTAGAAGTCTCACTTTTGGGAAAGAAACTAGGTTGCGGTTCAGGATGTAATAAGAAAGAAGCACATCAGAATGCAGCAAAGAACGCCTGTGAAAAACTGAAAATATAAGACTTCATGATAATACTTCCTATTTTCATTCCACATCTTGGTTGCCCGTTTCAATGCATTTTTTGCAATCAAAACACTATAACAAATCAAAAATCTTCTGTTATAGATTCCGGTGAAATCTCGAAATTGATAGATGGATTTTGTCGTAAAAACTCTGGTAAAATCAAGCAAATTGCGTTCTTTGGAGGCACCTTTACCGGATTGGATAAAAAAGAACAGCTCCGTTTGCTTAATCTTGTGGAACCATATCTTTCAGAAAATACATCTGTTCGAATATCCACCAGACCGGATTTTACAAATCCCGAAGTGTTACAATTTTGCAAAGAGAACGGTATTCGCACAATAGAATTAGGAATTCAAAGTTTTGATGATTCCGTGCTGAAAGCCTCCCGAAGAGGTTATTCAGTCGATACAGCTATCAGAGCCTGCCAATTAATATCTGATTCTGGTTTTGAATTGGGAATTCAGATAATGCACGGACTTCCATCATTTTCAAGATTATCATTTGAAAAAACAATCAAAACAACAATATCTCTAAATCCAGCTTTTGTCAGAATTTATCCTTTAGTAGTTTTAAGAGGAACTCCTTTAGAAATCATCTACAATCAAGGTAACTATAATCCTCTTACTATAGTGCAGGCACTTGATTATTCAGCTCATGCTGTATTATCATTTGAAGAAGCCGGGATAACTGTAATAAAGATAGGTCTACACTCAGATGTAGAAATTGAAAAAGACAGCGTTGTTGCAGGACCTTATCATCCCACATTCGGTGAATTGGTAAGAGCAGAAATATTACTGCAAAGAATTCTACAATCTTTTGCGCCGAATAAAACTCTCTGCATATCAAAACAGGATGAATCACTTTTCAGAGGATTCGATTCTGCTATGCTTAAAAAACTGAAATCAAAGCTTGGCATTAACGAACTACCAGTAAAATTTGACATTGATTTGGAGAAAAACATTTTCAGATTCTCTAAAGCAACTGCAGATAAGAATTGGTAATCTTTAGGAGGAAAAGTGAGTATTGCTAAAATGGTTTTTTTAAAAAAATACGGTTTGATTGATTTTGTAATTCTTATTTTGTTGGTTTTAACATCCTGCACAATAAAAGATCCTCAGAAACCTGATTGGAACACAGATCTGAGTGTTCCTCTGATTAATGAGACATATATGGTCAATGAATTGGAAACGTCAGATTACTTTACTGTCACTGACAGTCTAATCTACTTTAGCTCCAGTGGACAATTTCAGGGTGAAATCATCCCTAATGATATAAACTTAAAATCCAAAACTTCAGAATTGATGCAGGTTCAAACTAATTCTACTATAAGTGGCTATTTGCCTATTGATGAAAATGATGTATACAACGAATCTTCCGGACTTCTTGAGACACTTCAGATAAGATATGCAAAGATTGGGAGCTGGCTTCTGCAAATTGAGACTGATTTAACAGTACCAATTGATGAAATGATTATTTCTTTTCATGAAGTTTATGATTCAAACGGAAACAATAAAAACATCGTCATTACAGACTTTACACAAACTCACATAGAAAATATGCAAGGATTATTTATTGGCACACAGGATAATGAAGAACTTATACCAAACCTCAATTTTGATATAACTACCATAAGTTCAAATGAGTTGAGAGAAGACGCCGGTTCTGTCAGATTATTCTTCGAGGGAAATGATTTAATTACAAGCCGTATTTTTTTTGCTTTTTTTCATGGTAGAATGAAAAATAAGAATTTTTCAATGAATGATTATTCTCAACTCATTGATGTTGAATATCCTTATAACCTGGATCAGGCAATAGAGCCCTATGGTGTTTCTCTTAATCTGACGCTGTCTAATAGTCTTGGTTTTGATGTTATCCTCAGAGCAGTTATGACCGGTTATAATGATACCACAGGTGATTCTATGCAAATTGTTTTTGACGAAAATTATCCGGAAACAATCAGAGCAAATGCAGCACCTTCTCCGGGTGAACATTCCGTAACAAACATTACCTTGTTTGAATCAATAGGTGAACTGATAGCCCTTATTCCCAACAGAGTAAATCTGACTGATGTAAAATTTATCGCAGCCCCGGGATTTAATCATGATGGTTTTGCTTACAGCGGTACGAACAGCAGTGGAATTTATGAATTTTTTGTACCTTTCACTTTTAGAATAAATGAATCTGTTATTACACCCGAAAAAATAGTTGAAACCATTATCTCTGAAGAAAATCAGGAATATATAACAAAGTATGCTGTATCTGCTGTACTTGAGCTGGAGCTTCTTAACCGTTTACCATTGGGAGCCGGAATTGATGTTTACATGAGCACAGTAAATGATACTGCCATTATATTTAATCCACAACTGTACCCTGAATATCCTTCCCTCTATTTTACTGATGAAGCAGATACAATCAGAATCACAGCTGCAGATAACTCAAATATAAATAATCCCCCTGTTTCCAGTCAAATTAGCCTGACTCTTAGTAAAGCTGACGTGGATTTCTTTAATAATGAACGTTTCTATACTGCAATGAAAATTCATTTGTATGGATCTGATGAAATCGTAATTATCAAACCCTCTGATTATATTGCCGTCAAGGGCTTTCTATTCCTGAAAGCTCACGTCAATTTTGACGATTAGGAGGAAACATGAGACGGATATTTCTTCTAATACTTTTAGTGATATCTTTTAACTTCCTCTTCTCTCAACAGAATGCTGCGTCTATGTCTTTCTCCGGAAGTTATCTTATGAGATCAAGGGGGATAGATTGTATTTTCTGGAATCCGGCGAACCTTAGTCTGATGAACAGCTACTCTTCTCAGACTATTCTTCCTTTTACAAATCTTTCTTTGGCAATAGACAATAACGCTGTTTCTCTGAACCGATATAATGATATTATGGGAAATTTTATTACTGAAAGTATGAAACAGAGCATTTACAAAGACTTAAATTCAAGCTGGAAAGCTAATGCTGATTTCAAGTCTACATTTTTTGCGATATATTTCAAAAATTCAGCCATAGCTTTAACATCAAACCTGCATGCAAAAGGACGATTGTCAGAAGAATATATCAAACTCTATTTATCTGGAAATCAAATTGATAAAGTTTACACTTTTACGGCAGAAAATAATGACTTTTCAGCTGTGTCAACTCTCGAACTCAGCTATGCCCGAGGTTTTACCAGCATAAACAATCTTTTATGGTTTCTAAAAGATAAGGATTTCCCTGAGATTAGAGCCGGTTTTGCAATTCATCTGATTTATGGTCTGGCAGGTGCAGAGATGACCCGATTCAACGGTACTTTTGTAACAGATGATGACGGATTGAATCTTAATCAGGAAGTTATGTTCAGAACCGGAATGGACGGTTTCGGTTTTAGAAGCACGCTCGCCCTTGCCACCGAAATCAATCAAAATTTCTCTATTGGATTACAGATGAAGAATCTACTTGGTTTTGTCAAATGGTTAGGACAGACTGAAGAAAATTATGGCAAGTTCAGTTGCGAAGACCTTTTTTTGGCTGACCTCAGTGAAGATGTTATCGTTGATGAAAACTGGTATCGTAAGATTGACAGCTATACCACTCAATTACCAATCGTACTGAATCTGGCAGGTTTATATAAATGGCAAAATTATTCCCTCTCACTGGACTGGGAGCAAGGCTTTGAGAATAGCGCCGTTTCTGTTAAGCAACCAGAGATATCATTGGGAGCAGAATATCTGATAACTCAACGTTTCCCATTGAGAATGGGGTTTCTTTTCGGGAATGAAAATCATAATTATAAGATTTCCTATGGAACAGGTTATATAGGGAGAAAAGTAGAATTTATCTTCGCAATCCAATCAGCACATGCATTGATTCCATGTAGTTATTCAAGGAATATCGCATTTGCTTTCCAAACTAAACTTAATATCTAAAAAGGATCCCGATGCTAATTATTTTCTCAATTATTGCAATATTTGCGGTTATTTGGTTTTACTCAAAAACAGTTCCTGATCTTAATAAAACTGCAAAGTTTCTACTAATTTTTTTAAGAATTATCAGTCTGTTGACTATTCTAATCCTGCTGTTTAATCCAATCTTCAGATACACTAAGAAACAATACGAATATCCTTCAGTAGTATTTCTTAATGACATTTCTTTAAGTATGCACAATGCCGGAGAAAAGGAAAAGACTGAAGCATTTACACAAATGTATCAGAATGCTTCAAAACTCTTAGAAAATTCTACTTCCCGTTTTCTTGAGTTTCCTTTTGCAGACGGAATTAACGGAAGTTCCAGTACCACGCTGCTTGGAAAAACCCTCAAAGAACTTCAGGAACAAAAAAAGCTTACTTCTGCCAGAGAAATTATACTAAACTCTGATGGATGGTTAAAAGATGAAAATTTTAGTTTTCTAAAAAAACTTAACATTCCCATAACTGTTCTAATCCCCGATTATTCTTACAAAGAAACAGATATTGAACTATCTCAGATCAGCTACAATCGTAACGTCTATCAATCTGAAGAATTCCCCCTTAAGGCTGATGTTAAAGCCAGAAATTACAGAGGTAAAGCTCAGGTTGTTTTCACTTCGGGTAATACAATAATCGCAACTAAAGAGATAGAATTTGACGACAAAGATGTCCAGACAGTAGAGTTTAGCCATTCTGTAGCCGAAACAGGATTATTTACCTTTGATGTCAAAGTAAAAACCGACAGTGAAATAGATATCAATCTTGATAACAACAGTTATCCCGGAGCAATTCAAGTGCTGAACACAAAGAATGAAATTGTTATTATTACCGATCAGTTGAACTGGGATGTTAAGTTTATAAAAGATGCCATCAATAGTAATGAAAACTGGCTTACACGTGTTGTTATATACAAAAATAATGTTTTTACTCTGGCAAATGAACGGGTTGAAATTGAAAATCTGCTGAACGAGAATTGTAAAGCGCTGGTTATAGTAAATAGTGGAAATCTACAGTTTTCACAAGGTGATACTCAATATCTGATAAAATCTGTCGAACAAGGTAAGGGATTGGTTACAATGGGTTTACCCCTGCAAGAACTAAACAGCATTTTGCCTATTTACTCATCCAACATAACCAAACCATTCTCTGCCATTATCAATCTGACTGAAGTCGCCAACAAATACCAGACTTTTAGCCTAATGGATAATCAAGCTTTGGAAGATATCCCCGAACTGGATTTCTTCTATGTTAATTCAAAACTTGAAGCTGAAATAATTGCAAAAATGGCTAACGAACAGAACAGTCCCGGAATAGTTTTTTCTAATGCTCAAAGGGGAAAAGTTTTGAGTCTTGCCTTCACCGGACTATGGAAATGGCAATTGCGAGGTGACAATAACAGCTTTCAGCAATTCTTCACTTCTGTCATCAATTGGCTGACAAATAACCAAAGTGGTAACTTTCTGGCGATAATACGTAAAAACAGCTTCTTTTCAGGAGAAAATATCACAATCAACCTCCAAGCTTACGATGAAAGAATGAACTTCAGAAGAGATATAAATGCACAATTGACTATTAAAAATAGTGCCGGTCAAATAGTACTTGAAGATCTGATGCATCGTGAAAACGACAATGTAATTTATTCCATAAATGACCTTCCTCCTGAAAAATACACTTACGAAATAGCTGATAATATCACCTTACAAAAAACAGAAGGAAGTTTTGTGGTCGTTTCAGGAAGCAATGAAATCAGAGACCTCGGAATAAATAACATGCTCCTCACTTATCTTGCTAAAGAAACAGATGGAAAAATTATCACTCCTCAGAATATGGGAGAAATAATTATAGATTCCGAAGAAACAAGAGAAATCAAAACAAACATTGAAATACCGTTGTACAGAAAGTGGTATCTGATAGCATTATTCTTATCTGCTTTTTGTCTGGAACTATTCTTGAGGAAACGATGGGGACTCCTATAGACAACATTCATGCCGATCATAAACGCCGACTCAGAGATAAATTCTTAAATAGCGGTCTGGAAGGATTTCACAATTACGAAGTTCTTGAACTAATTCTTTCATACTCACTCATCAGAAAAGATACAAAACAGTTGGCAAAACAATTAATAGACAAATTTGGGAATCTAACGGAGGTAATCAATGCTCCCGAAGAAATCCTTCTTACCGTAGAAGGATTAGGTGAAAGAAGCATAACTCTGTTAAAATTAATAAAAGAAGCCGGTTCTTATCATTTGAGAGAAGCTCTTCTGAAGAAAAGAGCAGTAAAGAGCAGTGAAGATATTTACGATTACTTCAAGTTCTACTTCAAAGGGAGTAAAATTGAAGAATTCAAAGCAATCTTTCTAAATAATCAAAATCATATTATCTTTGAAGAAACTCTCTTCACCGGCACTATTAATGAATCCCGAGTCTATATTCGGAAAATAGTTGAGAGAATTGTCTTGCTGAAAGCAATGAGTCTGATTGTAATCCACAATCATCCATCCGGAATAATCAATCCTTCAACTAACGATATAAACCTGACTAAACGAATTCAACAAGCTCTATCTCTAATCGAAGCACAACTGCTGGATCATATTATTATTGGAGATAACGATTATTACAGTTTTGCAAAAAACGGTATTTTGTAACCATTTTTGACATCAATATACTCTGCTTCAAGGACACTATGATAACAATAAATAACAGGGATAAAATAGAATGGGAAAACAATCTGACAGTACGAAAATTGTTGGATAAAATGGGCTATAGTTATTCTTTGATTACTGTTACAATTAATGAGAAATTAATAAATCATGATGATTATAACGATACTTTGGTCCCGGATGAAGCTAATGTAATTGTTTTCCATCTGGCTCATGGCGGCTGAATACGATATTTTCTCCTCATATAGACAAACCTCATAATTAAACTATTTGCTTCAACTTCCCGAAATAAATTTGACAATCTTTTAGCTTCTTATTTTTCAGGTATACGTGGTGTAAAAAAATATAGAGTGTTTAATAAGGAGGAGTTATGTTGAAAAAGATGGTAATTACAAATGCAATTATCTTTTTTCTTGTTGGAGTTGCTTTAGCACAAACGATGGGTGGACCAGACAGTTTCGGATACATCTGGAAAAACAGTAATGATCCTGAAGGACCTTCATACGAGTGGATTGAGCCCAGTAATGATAATGAAGTCACCGGATTAACCGATGATAATTCTGTAGGAGCATTCCCGATTGGATTTAATTTCCCTTTTTATGAAGAAGTTTATGACGAGCTGTTTGTAAGTTCTAATGGCTTTGTAAGTTTTGGAGAAGGTAGTAGTTCTCTCTCAAACAACAGTATTCCCAACCCTACCATTCCCAATAATATTATTGCCTGGTTTTGGGATGATTTAAGAGCAAATTATGATTGGGCAAATACTCATGTCTTTTACGAAAATCTAACCATCAATGAAATGGATGCTTTCTTGATAACATTTTTAAACTATGCAGAATATGGTAGCACTGGTACATTTCCGGAAAACTGTATTCAAGCACAATTGATTCTTTTCAGCAATGGCAACATTCAGATAAATTATGATTGGATTGGTGCTTCATTTGACATCAATGGTGGAACAGTCGGCATTGAAAATATTGATGGCAGTGATGGTCTTATGTATTGCTATAATGATGGCAGCAATCTAAGCGATGAATTGTCAATCTTGTTCTATAGACCAATTCCGGTTGATAATGATTTGATGGCTGTCGGCATTACCGGTCCGGCAGAAACAGCTGTAGGAGTACTTACTGAATTTGAAATTTCAGTCAGAAACAGAGGTGTCTTGACTCAAAACTCTTTCAACATCAATCTTTATACTGAAGATGGTACTTTACTGACAACTCAGGAAATAGACGATTCCCTTGAGCCAAACGAAACTTCAACATACCAAATCACATATACTCCAATCCCCGACAATGCCGGCACATTTATAATATATGGTAATGTCGATTTAGCTACTGATGAAAATGATATTAATAATAACACTTCAACTTTATCAGTTTATGTTAATGCAGAATTTGACATGAGCGCTTTATCACTAAACGGTCCGACCGGTACTTCAGTGGGAATACTGACCCCATACGAAGTTGAAGTAAAAAATCATGGGCAAACAGTCAGTAATTATTCCGTCAATTTATTCAAATCTGATGGCACATTACTGGCTACTACTAACATCAATTCACAGCTGCTTACCGGTGAAACTGCTTATCATGCTTTGAGTTTTACACCGGATCAGCAAGGTGAAGTCATAATATTTGGCAATGTTGAACTTAATGGCGATGGCATTGTAGAAAACAATAATACTCCTAATATGATAGTGACCATCTATCCTGAGGGTGTAGGTATGATTCAAATCGGAAACGGTACTACTACTGCAAATACTCTGCCAATTGATTATTTCTATTACAACAGCTTGTCACAAACAATGTATTATCCAGAAGAATTTGCACCTTTGAGCGGAGGCTCAATTAATTCAATTGTTTATCAGTATAATTTCACGGAAATACCAGAATATCCCAATATACAGGTCTGGCTGGCAGAAACTGATGTTCAGGATTTTTCAAATGGCTGGATTCCGGTAGATAGAGAAGAATTCACTTTAGTTTATGATGGAGCTCCAGAATATACGCTTGGAGCAGGAGAATTAGTTATCCCTATCGATGAACCTTATTTCTATAGTGGAACTTCAAATCTGATTATAATGGTTAGAAGAGCAGATCCCTCTCAGTATTATAATTCTACAAATCAATTTTATTATGAAGAGACCCCGAATTATCCGAACAGAGCTGTTGAAGCACATAGTGACGGAACAGCAAATGCCCCTGACATTTACAATCCACCAACAAACTACAACAATCTGAGCAGAGTCCCCAATACAACATTCATTATGGATTTTACGGGAACAGGTTCAATTGAAGGTATATGTACCTCCGGTGGATTACCAATGGATAATGTAACCGTTACTGCAGAACAAACCCGTTATTCTACTACTACTGATGCTAATGGTCAATACTCCTTCCCGTTCCTTATAACCGGAACTTATAATTTAACTGCTTCAAAATTTGGTTATTATGATGAAACCATACAGAATATTACTCTTTCAGAAGGAGAAACAATTATAGTGGATTTTGATCTTCTTCCATTAGAGAATGTAACTGTAGTCGGTAATATCCAGGAAAGTGACACAGGGAACAATGCAGTCGGAGCAACTGTAAACCTCACTGGTTACGAAAATTATATGGACAATATTACAGACGAAAATGGTAATTTCTCGATAGATAATGTTTATTCAGGGCACACATACACTCTGACAATAATTTATGAAGGATATGAAGTTACTTCCGTTCAGGCATATGTAGGCAGCGAGAATCCAACCGATCTGGGAACAGTTCTGGTACAGGAGATTACAAACCCTCCATATGGTGTTGTTGCAACCCAGGATGAAAATGAAACCGTAGCCAGTCTTATCTGGCATTCTCCCAGCAACGTAATTGAATCATTCTTTGATTTTGAAGAAAATGATGGTGATTTTATTCCCAACGGAATGTGGCAATGGGGTACTGATAATAACAGTGCCTACTCAGGATCTAATGTTTGGGCTACAACTCTTAGTGCGAACTACGAAAACAGCTGCAACATTACTTTAGACAGTCCAGAAATAAGAATCGGGATTAATTCAGTTCTTTCATTCTATCACTGGAGAAATATAGAAACAAACTGGGACGGTGGAAATATAAAGATCTCGGTAGACGGAGGTCAAAATTGGGAGATTCTGATACCCGAAGGTGAATATAACGGAACTGCAAACACTTCAAATGCAGCAATTCCCGGAGAACCCTGCTACACCGGCACTTTTGAAGAATGGCAATTGGCTGTTTTTGACCTGAGCACTTACGAAAATACAGACGCAATCTTCAGATGGCATTTTGGTTCTGACGGAAGTGTAGCGCGCCCCGGCTGGTTGATAGATGACGTTAGAATAGGTGGTGCCGAAGACATCAGAGATAGCAACTCATCCCGAATTTCAGCAGCGATAAGCCAAAGAAACAATGAAAGGATCATGGAAGGCTATAGCATTTATAGACTTCTTTACGGAAATGAAGATGATGAGTCCAGCTGGACTGAGATATCTACTTTGACCGATACTGTATATACCGATAACAGCTGGGTAGATGTTGAAGCAGGAATTCACCGCTATGCAGTCAAATCTACTTATACCGGCAATATTACTTCACAACCGGCATTTTCAAATTGGCTGCCAAAAGATATATTTGCTAATTCTGTTACTTTTAACCTTACCTCAAACATTGGAGATATTCCCTCCGATGTAACAATTGTTATGTCGGGTACAAATACTGACCCTGACGGCAACAGCTATAATTACATAGTTAACACAGACGAAATGGGAGTCGCAGTAATTGAAAATGTTTGGAAAATGACTTATGATGTGAACATTTCAGGTGGTACATTCGATGATTATTCCGGCGAAGTTACCGTCTCCAACGACGATGAAATTTTCAATATTGAACTGGAAGAATCTCTATTACCACCACTAAATGTTTCTGCAGTTGCCAACATTGAAGATACTGTAGCCGAAATCAGTTGGATTGCTCCCGGTTCTGCTCTGCCAAGACAATTCCGCCATGATGATGGAGTTATTACTAGTCAGATCGGCGCTACCGGAAGCCCGGACGTTCTTATCGGTTCTTCTTATGCTCACAGAGCTACACTTTATGAAGCAAGCTGGTATTTAACTAACGCTACAAGTCCTCACAATGAAGCAAAAATCATCGTATTTGGTTTGGATGCTGCCGGTATTCCTGATGTTAATCAGCTAATTTATGAATCTCCACTAATTGCAAACATCGATAACACATGGAATATACATATCTTCCCTGAACCGCTCTTTTGCAATAATGGTTTCTTTGTCGGCATAAATACTCCAAATGTTTATACCGGTCTTGGACTTGATGACGGAGTTGGTGAACCTTATGTATTTACTCCCAACACACATTTTGCAATTTTGGACTGGCAAGCTGGCAATGACTGGTTACCTCTTGAAACTGTAGGATACCCCAATAATGCTGCTGTTAGAGCTTTTGGTCTCGATTTTGGAGCCATTAATTTCAGAGAAGAAGCCGTTGCTACAAACTTTGAGATTCCAAAAGGAGTAAGATTTACATCTGAACCCCTACCGGAAAATCGCAACAGAGAAAAACATAGAAGAACTGAATTCATCCCAAGATTTACAAGTGAACCTGCATTTTCTGCTCCAAATATTGCCAGAATTACAGACATCTTCAGAGAAAGAGAGGTATTAAGCTACCAGATTTACAGATTTCCTATGGGAATGGAAGAAAACGAAGACCAGTGGACTTTACTAGAAAATGAGTATACAGATGTAACCTACAATGATGCTGGTTGGAGTGATCTCAATTCCGGCAGATATCGCTGGGGAATCAAGGCTAATTATACTTATGGTGTCTCTGAGTCGGCGATATCAAATATTCTCAATAAAAATATGGAATTTGAAGTCACTTTAAACCTTTCTACCAATTCAGATGATAGTCCCGTTGGAAGCACAGTAACTCTGACTAATAACAATGAACCTCAGTATCAATACTCAACTACAGCTACCAGCCCGACAGTATTATTCCCTAATGTCTGGTTAGGTGAATATACTTTGACTGTCAGATTGGCAGGTTTTGATTTTTATTCTAGCATAAACACTATTAATGATGACATTGTTATGGACATAGAATTGACTGAAACGCTTCTTCCGGTTGTTGCACTTCAAGGCGAATATTCCAATGGACATGTTCAATTGAGTTGGTTACCGCCCGGAACGGCTACCGGTTTCTCAGTGGATTTTGAAGATGGAACTCTACCTGAAGGCTGGACAACAACAACTAACTCTGCTGTAGGCTGGTTCATTACTGAAGATGGAAGCAGTGCATCTTGGCCAATCCCTCCAACCGACGGATATTATGCCTGTTCAAATGACGACACGGCTAATGATGACAGTTCTGTTGATTATCTGATTTCACCATCGATTGATTTATCTTATATTCAGGCTATTGATTTGTCTTTTTCCAGCTTTTACACAGGTATTTACTCACAATTGGCTCACATTGAGATTTCAGAAGACAATGGCAATAGCTGGATTCCTGTTCTTGACTTACAAACTGCAACTAATTGGACTAACGTAACTGTACCGTTGAACGGATTTTGCGGTCCCGGACATGACAATGTAAGAATTGGATTTCATTCTGATGACAACGGAGGATGGGGTTCAGGCTGGGCAATAGATAACATTTTACTGGGTGACGGAGGAAGAAACAGAGAATTAATTGGTGCTAACATCTACAGAGGAAACACTCTTCTGACAACAACCCCTGTTCAGGGAACTGAATGGACTGATCCCGATAACCTGCCATACGGTACTTATCAATACACAGTTAAAGCCGTTTATACGACAGGAGAATCTCCCGCTACTATAGTAGAAGTGGATGTTCCGGTAGGCATAAATAACAATGAAGAAATACCTGCTGTCACAGCTCTCAACGGAAACTACCCCAACCCGTTTAATCCTCTAACTGAAATTCATTTCGGACTTAAAACTGATGGATTGGTTAAAATTGACATTTATAACATGAAAGGTCAGAAGGTAAAGAGCCTTATAAATGAAGATATGAAAACAGGATTTCATCATGTAACCTGGTTTGGTAATGATGATTCAGGTAAAAAAGTATCAAGCGGTATATATTTCTATAAAATGACATCAGGAAACTACACATCCACCAAAAAGATGATCATGTTGAAATAGCATTTCAGGGGGTAGGTAGTACTTACCCCCTATTTTCATCTTAGGAGGAACCATGAAACAGATATTTATTTTTGCGCTTTTACTCAGCCTACAGCTTTTTGCTGTAACTACATTTGAATCAATTTCCCAAACTCCGATCCCTCACCCCTATGAGATAGTTTTCTCATCGGGAGGGAATTTCACTTTTCTATTCAGAGATCAGGAGAGTCCCCATCTTACCATCAAATCTTTCACTATGGACAGCAATCTCTATTTCAGCCCGGTTGAAACAATCTATGAAAATGTGGATGTAGCTTCTTCGGAAGAATATCTCTGGTGCGAACAGAAGGGAGAAGTATTTCTGCTTCACATTGGATCTGAAAGTTACTTATTCAGGAATAACACCTTTATCAGAATTTTTTCTATGACAGATCTATGTATCTTTAATGATGACTGGATTATATACTACGATGAAGTATTTAATGCTAGTAATCTTTTCGTTACAGTTGTAAAAATGAATCTGAATAATCTGGAAGAAGAAGTATTATTCGAAATGGTTGAAATATTTAATGATCACGTGAAAATGTTCACACTTGATAACAGTCGATTCGCCGTAATCATTAATGAAAATCTTTATATTTTCGAAGTTAATGAAACAGG
>JAQVBK010000207.1 GCA_028690365.1 Candidatus Cloacimonadota bacterium | reverse complement strand
TTAATTATTCACCTGAAGAATGCTGTTCCATTTCAGTTGGCAAAAAAAAGGCTAACGAATTAGGAATTTATGATATGAGCGGTAATGTTAATGAATGGTGTTGGGATTGGTATGAAGAAGATTACTACAGCAAAAGTCCTAAAGTTAATCCCCGCGGTCCAGTTTCGGGAACATATTCAATTTTCCGCGGAGGTTCATTTAATGATACTGGCGACTATTGTCGGGTTTTTACTCGTTTTGCAGGTCTACGTGATAATGTTGGTAACAATGTTGGTTTACGTGTTGTAAGGGTAAGATAATTCTGCATATAATTGGCAAGAATGATAAACTCGTTTGCTATTTTTTAGTTTTGAATTAGAAAAAACACTGGGTTGAATATGAGAAGATGGAAGAAAAGGAGAGAAAATGTCCAAAAATAGAGAAATAAGCACAAAAGTTGATTTGTATCAACAAAAACTGAAAAGTTACGGAGAATACAAGGATCTAATTGGGAATGAGACTTTTACAAAGTTAGAAGAATTAGTAAAGGATTTTCGAAGAAACGCTGAAAATGCTCTGGATGAAAACCGGCTCATGCGCATAGGCATAATTGGTCAGATAAACAGGGGAAAATCTTCTTTTCTTAACGCTCTTTTTTTTGATGGGGAAGATGTATTGCCAAAAGCTGCTACCCCAATGACGGCTGCGCTTACGAAAATCAACTATTCTGAAAAACCAAAGGCTGTGGTAGAATTTTATACGGAGAATGAATGGCTTGATATCAGAAGAAAAGCTAATGAGGCAAATGAGATACTGAGAAAAAATGAACTTATTGAAGAATCCAAACGAGCGAATAAAAATAAGTTATTCTCCAGGGAAAGTAATCAGGAAATGATTGTAGAACTTTCTGCAGATCAAAAGTCTTGTCTGGAATTAGTGACTATGGTTACAAAGAGCAACCTGAATATTGAACAATTTCTGGGAAAAACAATAGAAATTTCTAATTCAACATCCACTTCTGAATTGGTTGTTAAGTTGGGTAATTATGTAGGTTCACATGGAACATATGCCCCTTTGGTAAAGAGTTCTCTTTTATCACTAGATATCGAATCTTTGAAAAACACCGAGATTGTAGATACACCCGGAATGAATGATCCTATAGTCTCCCGGGCAAGAAAAACTGAGGAATTTATGGGACAGTGCGATGTGATTTTTCTTTTATCTTCTTGCTCTCAGTTTCTGGATATAACAGACATGCGATTATTGGCACAAAATCTTCCTTCAAAAGGGATCAGAAAAATTATTCTGATTGGCTCTTTGTTTGATTCTGTATTACTGGATGTTTTCGAGAGCTATGATTCTATCGGAGAAGCGATTTCATCATTAATCGAAAAAAAGCAGGAAGAGGCAAGATCAAATTTCAGTATTGCCAGAAAACATACTCAGAATAGTCCGCTTTTAGATGCTCTTGATTCAGCTTTTCCGCCAATCTTTGTTTCAAGTATGTGTTACAATATAGCTAAACATTACAAGACCCTTAACGCTGAAGAGCGTCAAGTTTTAGGAAATCTTAATGCTATGTACACTGATTTCAAATTTACAGAAGAAAGTCTGAATTCATTAGCTAATTTTGAAGAAATAAAGGGAAAATTTGAAGAAATTAAAAGTGAAAAAGATCAAATTCTCTCCAGGAGATTTTCGGATATTATGATTGGTTTCGGTGAAGGTTTTAAGAATGAAGTGAATCTTGTTAAAAGGAGTTTAATCAAGAAAAGAAACAGTCTTGAAGAAGGAGATATAGAATCACTTTCCCTTAAACAAAAGGAAATAGTGAGGAAGCTTGAATCCGGAACTATAAAAATTAACAATGTTTTTGAGAATCATATAATAGCTGCTGAGAAAAATTTCTCAGAAATTATACTAGAGATCGAAGAATCTGCTTCCAGTGCTAAAAGTCTCAACAGCAGAACCGGTACTGAAACTCACAGCTATCAGGTAAGCAATTCTCGATGGTGGAATCCATTTTCCTGGGGTTCAACCAGAACTGAATACCAGACTATAACATATACTTACGCACATGTTCATGAGGCAGTGGAGAAGCTTGAAGAATATGTTATTTCTGGCAAAAAGACTTTGATTAAAGCGGTAAAGGAGATTGTCAATATTAGTAAATTCAGAAGGGATGTTGCAGAAGCTATAAAGGGTTTATTTGATTTCAGTGATGATAATTTTGATCCGGATGATATTCTTATTCCTGTGGAGAATGCCATTAATAGAATTACAATCCCTGCTGTGGAAATTGATGTGGACAAACATATAGATAAGATCAGAGATCAGTTTAAAAGCAGTGAGGTTCGTAATGATGAAATTGAATCGCTTCGCAGAGAACAGGCAAGAATTGTGAAAATGATAACTAAAGATTTGCAACGGGAAATAGAAGAAACGCTTAAAAAAGCATCGCTAAAACTGAGTGAAATAAAGATGAATTTCGTTCCATCTCTGACAAATGACCTGAATGTCATGGTTAGTGAAATTGCTGAGCAAATCAAGCACAGAAAGGAGTATTTAGTAAGATATAACGAGATTATAGAAAAGCTGTGATAGGATTCTATTGCAAAGAATACATCTCTATAAGATTTCTTTTTCATCGCTGTTTTTCATAAGAGCATTTGAGTATATATTTTTATATGCGAAGTTTTCACAACGATGTGTAGGAGCTATCATGAAATGTTTCAACATTACCGGTACATGTATACCCGCAAAATATTACATAGTAGATACTGAGAACAAGCTGAACAAAATTCTCAGGCTTATAGAACATGGAAATTATTTCGTCATCAACCGTCCCCGTCAATATGGCAAAACTACGACAAAGTCATTGCTATCCAGAAAACTCCGTAACATGGAAGGATATCTACCTATTCAGATTTCTTTCGAGGCAATCAGCGATTCCAAATATTCTTCAGAAGAGTTGTTTGTGCAGGAGATAGTTAACCTCCTGTTGTTTAAGTTAAACCAATTGCTGGAAAATGATGTTAAGATTCAGAAGTTAGCCAAAATTGCAGATCAAGTAGTTTGTTTTGATAATTTCTCAGGTTTTATTACAGAACTGGTTAATCTAGTCGGAAAGAAGGTAGTTTTGTTTATTGATGAAATTGATAAAAGTTGCAATCATAGACTGTTTTTACAGTTTCTGGCATTACTTCGGAATAAATATCTCGATGCTCTGGAGAATGAAGATACCACTTTTCACAGCATTGTGTTAATCGGTGTCCATGACATTAAAACGCTCAAGATGAAATATCGCAATGAAGAAGAGAAGAAATACAATTCCCCCTGGAATATAGCCGTTGATTTTAATATCGACATGAGCTTCAATCCGGCAGAAATTGCAACCATGCTGACTGATTATTCCAATGAAACCGGTCATCAGATGGATATTAAAGCAGTCAGCGAAAAAATCCACTTCTGGACAAACGGCTATCCGTTTCTGGTGAGCAAATTATGTAAAATTGTGGATGAGGATTTTCTGCCTGAACGAGAAAGCAAAAACTGGTCTACGGATGATATCGATAATGCTGTAAAGGAATTGCTGCAGCAGTCAAATACGCTCTTTGATGATATGATAAAGAATATCGAAAATAATCCCGAGTATTATGATTTTATTGAAAAGATTGTCATCGGTTCGAAGTATTTCAATTTTGTCGTATCTGATAACATGATAAATCTTGGTGTAACTTACGGAATTCTAAAGAATCAAAATGGTATCACAGCTATTCACAATAAGATTTTCGAAGAATATCTGACTAACCATTTTACGGCTAAAATTGCGCGATCAGCTACAAGAGGAAACATCCAATCAACTCAGGAGCCTTACATCAAACATGACGGCAGACTGGATTTCCCAAAAGTGCTTTTAAAATTTCAGGAAGTTATCAAAGAGAAATATTCATCATCTGATTTATTAAAATCGGACGAGTTTCTGGAGAACGATCTCCGTTTGCTTTTCTTAATCTTTCTGAAACCGATTATCAATGGGTTGGGCTTCAGTTTCAAGGAAGTTCAGACTTCAGAAGAGAAAAGATTGGATGTAATTGTTGTATTCAGAGATGAAAAGTTCGTGGTGGAATTAAAAATCTGGCGGGGAATGGAATATCACAAAAAAGGTATTCAACAGATAAAGGATTACATGCGCAGAGAAAGCGTAAACAGCGGCTATATGCTGATTATGGATAAGAATCGCAATAAAGCATTTTCTCATGAAATCGAAGATGAAATTATTATGGTGTGGGTGTAAAGGCAGACCTTATTAATAATAAGGAATTAGAGAGGTAAAATGCTGCATGTCTTTTTTCCGGCTGACAGGTATGATTGTAACGCCAAAGTAATTGAAACGCTGACTATAACCCAAAAGGAAGCTCTGAAAAGAGCTGTTGTACAATTACGGGAAAGTCGTAATCCCAATGATCATAAATTTGTTTCTCTCCCTGCAAAAAATCTCTGGATATCTGACATTGGCGGTCGCAGAGGCGGAAGGATAATCTATATAAAAAAAGCTGACAAGTTAATCATCTGGGGGCTGGGACCAAACCACGATATTGAAGCTGAAGCTGAACGATATTTTATCAGTAAAGAGAAAGAAGAAGCTCTCATAAGCAGCGAAATGACAGATGTAACTTGTGAATATCTTTCTGAACGCGAACAAACAGAGCTCCGCAATAAAACAAAACTATTTGCCGGTAATCTATCTGATGAATTCCTGCAGGAAGTTCTTTTCTTAAATGATTACGACATAAAGGAGTTAAGAAAATCCAATGAAATTTCTTTATGGTCACTTCATCTGCCTGACGCAGTTAAATTCAAACTTTTACAGTATATAAAACTGCCAGCTAATACAATTCTCGCTGCCAGAGATGAGGTTCATCTCGAAAAATTTGTTCGGGGGGATACCGAAAAACTCCTGATACATCTCGATGAATATCAGGAGAGAATAATATCTGAACCGGTAAAGGGGTCTCGTTTGATAAGAGGAGAAACCGGAAGCGGGAAAACAACTATTCTTATCTACAAAGCCATATATTATGCAGAAGCCAATCCCAGTGAAGAATGCATCCTTTTCACATACAATCTTTCTCTGGCAAATCTGATTAAAGAAGCTGTGGAGGAACTGGCTGGAACAGCAGTCAGTAATTTAAAAATTTACGGTGTTTTTGAATGGATTTCTGAAGTAATGCAGGCAATGGAAAAATCCGGAACAATTCTGGAAAACTCAACCACAGAAAGCATCTATAAAATAATCAGAGAGAACTATGATGATTCCGAAATGAAACTTTTCGGTTTGAATGAGAATGAGCTGAATCTCTTTATAAAAAAGGAGATTGAAGAAGTAATTCTTGCTTATGGAATAACTGATTTAATCGGTTACCTCGCCCACAAAAGAGTTGGGACTGAAAAGAGATTGGGTAAACGACAACGTCAGACTGTCTGGAAAATCTATAACGGGTTCAAAGACTATCTCCATTCAAAAGGAATGACCAGTTACAAATTAATGTTAAATGAATTCCTGGAGTTGATTAGAAGAGATGATTTTCTTTTCAGACAAGATGCTATTTTTGTCGATGAAGTTCAGGACTTACCCCCTGTATGTATAAAGATTATTTCCGGATTAAGGAAGAGAAGCGATTCCATCGTGATAATTGCCGGAGATTATAAACAGGCAATATACCGTAAATCATTCAGATGGAGTGATGTTATGCTGCCTTTCCATGGGGCAAATGTTTTGATTCTCCGTAAAAATTATCGCAATACTCACCAGATTCTTTTCACAGCCCACAAGATGCTGGAAAAGTTTTTCCCAGGTATTCAGACTCCTATACACAGTGGGCGCGCTGGTAGAGAAGTTGAAATCATAAAATATGAGGGAGAAGAACTGATCAGGAAATTGGCAGGAATTATCGAATATCTGCATTATGATGAAAGTGTCGATTTTTCATACA
>JAQVBK010000206.1 GCA_028690365.1 Candidatus Cloacimonadota bacterium | reverse complement strand
TTTCTAAAAAGTGGCACTTCTTCTAAGTCGATAATCACCTCTTGTTTACCTTGTGAATATCTAACAATTTGATTTTCATCTAAGAAGTACACAATTCCACCTTTTTTCTTGTATGCTTTCAATTTGGAATTCTTTTTATCTGCAGAAATGAGAATTAAATTTGAATACAATCTTTTCCTCATCTGTATTACTAAGTTGTCATCTGCGTTCAAGATAGTAAAACCTTCATCATAAACCTGTTCTGCTACAACAGATTTGGCATAAGCTACATCTTCCAAATCATGCAGATATGTAGTCAGTTTACACAGATTATAAATGTCGTTTACATTAAGTACTATTCCAAAATCAGCAAAATCATAACCTAGTCCACCCTCTATTATTCCTTCTAAAGTAACTTCAATAACTGCTGCATCAAGAGTAGGATCTTTCAGAATCATGTTTGTAGCATAAGTATTTGGAATTTTACAATAGTTCAGCTTCTGATTCTTTATAAAGAAACCAGAATCAGTTACTTTTCCGGTGTTTAGAGAATTCAGTTCTAATATGTAAGCTAATAAATTGACGGTACTAGTTTTACCTTTGGAGCCGGTAATTGCAAAAATGGGAATACGTCTTTTTGTATCATCGGGAAACAACATATTTACAAATGGTTTTGCTACATTTCTGTCGATTCCATGAGTTGGTTTGAGATGCATACGAAAATCAGGAGCAGCATTGACTTCTACAATACATCCCTTTGTGTCAGCTATTGATTCCCTTATAGAATTGCAAATGATATCTATACCGGCAACGTTTAGGCCGATTATTTTGGCAGCTCTTTCAGCTGAAAAACGGTTGAATTCATGAACCTGATCAGTTATATCAATTGCAGAACCGCCATTTTTCAAGCTACCGGATATTTTTATAGCAAACTCCTGATTTTCTTTAAGAATGCTGTCGATAGAAAATCGATTCATCTTGAGTAAATGTTCAGTAATATCGTCAATTTCAATAATTGATAGCCTTGATTTGTCTCCAAACTGTCTTTTGGGATTACTGTTAATTTCAGTGATGAGCTCACTTATCGTTTTCTTGCCATCTCCAACTAATATCACTGGAACCATTTTTACAGCTGCTACAAGTTCATAGTCAATAATGAGTAATCTATATGTACTGCCTTCAATAAACTCTTGAGCTAATATATCATTACTGAATGACGATGCCCAGTCGATTGCAGATGGAACTGACAGCTGATTTGTAATGCTTAGAGTAATCCCTTCTCCTGATGATCCATAAACAGGTTTTATGACTATCGATTTGTGAACTTTTTCCATAAATTCGACAGCTTGCTCAAAACTTTCTATAATTTTAGTTTGAGGAACAGGTAAGCCTGCTTCTGACAACATAAGATTTGCGAGGTATTTATTGTCAGCGGTTTCAATAGCAATATGGTTAGTATCCGAACTTATTGTTGCTCTAGTTCTCTTAAGATATTTTCCTGAGCCTAACTGTAGAAGATTGTGTTCATCCAGTCGCTTGCACGGAATTTTTCTCCTGACAGCTTCATCAAAAATTGCCTGAGTGCTTGGTCCAAGAACTCTGTCCTCACGTATGTGGATCAAAGTGTGGATTATGTCAGCTAAATCAAAGCTCTGATTATTCAGAATAGCATTAACAATGTTAACCGCTGCTTTAGCTGCAAAAAAACCTGCAACTTCATCGGCAAAACGAAAAACTATATTATATAAACCAGGAATTCTCGTTTTTCTAGTTTTACCGAAACCTACATCCATACCTGCCAGAGTTTGTAACTCAATTGCTATATGTTCGGTTACATGTCCAAGCAAAGTACCTTCTTTAACACGTTCAAAAAAACCTCCGGGATGTCCTGGAGAACAATGATGTTCATATAAGCTGGGAATTGCTTTAACCAACTTTTCATAAAAAAACTCTATTTTGTTAGTAGTTACCTCATCATAAATACCGAGATCCAATAGAATTACAATTACACGATCACCGCTGAAATAATTAGCCCCATGTATAGCTTTAAGATCCTTGGCAGTTAGCGGACCATCAATAATTGAATATTTTTTGTAGTTTATCATATTTGTACCACGCAAGAATAAGAGTTAGAAATTCTGAGAGAGCAATATTTTGCCCGAATACACAATTTCATTTCAGATATCAAAAGTACCTTTTACCAGTTGGATGGCTTTATCTACCATCTTTTTTCCATTAGCAATGATATATTCAATTTTGTATGAAGAGTTTAGTAGAACAATGTCAGCATCCTTTCCGACAATCAATCTGCCCTTATCTTTTAATTTAAGAATATCAGCAGGATTACTCGTAACTGGTTTAATTGCTTCTTCAATTGGCATTTTTTCTTCAGAGATAGCAGCGATAGTTTCCCAAAGAATTGATGCTGGTTGACCTGTTACCAATCTTACCAGATTTCCCTGTTCATCAAAATCGGGCAATGAACCACAACCATCAGAAGTCATCGTTATATGTTCTAAAGGGACTCCGGCTTCTAAAAGTTGCTTTATTGCTTTGGACGGCTTAATCTCGTATTGGGGGAAAAAGGGATAAGAACTTGCCGTAATGTCTAAATAACCTTTCTTTCCATACAACTTTGCATCTTCGAAAATATAGTCATTACGATTGCAGTGGGTAGGTAAGAATTGTTTGTAATTCAACTCGCTTGTTTTAACAACTTCATGAATTATCTGGAAAGGATTGTGGGCATCACCCATGTGCAGATTTACAATTCCTGCCTTCCCGCCCAGCATTCCTCCAACTCTGGCATGTTCAGCCAGTCTGATAAGTTCATTTACAGAAGGGAATGATGTTCTATGGTCAGAAACCGCGATTTCTCCTACTCCAATAATTTCTTCAATTAGGGCAATATCTTTGCCGACATCACCGAGAATAGTTGGGGTTGGAATCTGATATGAACCTGTATAAATCCAAGATGAGACACCTTCTTCACGAAGAGATTTTGCTTTCATCAGGACACTTTCAACAGAGCGCGTCATTCCATCGGTTCCAAGACAACCTATTACTGTGGTTATGCCACCCTCAAGAAGCTGGGATAATTTCAATTCTGGGGTCCTTGTTTTGGGTCCGCCTTCACCTCCTGCTCCGGCAATATGAACGTGTCCGTCAATTAATCCTGGAATTGCAATTAACCCATTTGCGTCTATTACTTCAGTCTCCAGATTACCCGTTTGAATATTGTCTTCAATAGCAATTATCTTGTTACCGGCAATCAGGATATCTTTTTTCCCAAGAGGATCCGGACAATATGTGGTACAATTTTTTAATAAAATCATATTTACTCCTAAAACTTTGCATAATTCCAAATGCTTCCGGGATGAACATCCAATTCATATTTTGTTAACAAACAAGGTAGTAATGGCTCAATTGCTTTAAGAATTATGTAATCTTTTGCTACAGGGTTATCGTATGAAAGTGTACCTACTAATTTGTCATATTGATAAACACTAACAGAATCTTCTAAGACTTCAACATAATAACCTGAAGGTAATAATTCTCGTTTGAGAGATTCTTCAGCATAGTGTGGAGCTTCAAGAACTACTATATCTGCTCCTTCATGATAAATACCGTAATCAAAAATATCATCTTTTGTGTGATTGAAAAGAGCGAAATCTAATTTAGGATTTCTCAAGATAATCTTCACCCTTTTGTCGTGAGTATTTCCTTTAAAGAAGTATTCTCTATTAGTATATACACCTTCCTGAGTAAGCCCTTCATAAAAAATGTCAGGTTTGAGTTCTCTCAATTTATCATACAATATGTGAGAAAAGTTCAGTGAGAGTTTGTTCCCAATGATTATTGGAATTCTTTCATAACCGTCTTTTGGAAAATGGTTTTTCATTATTATACCAGGGACATCGATTGAACCACCCTGAGCAGGTGCTAAATGCATAAATACTCCAGGACCGGCATTTACTTCAATTATTCCAAAATTGCCTTCATCCCAGGGTTTAGAGATATCTTTTGCTAAAACATCAATTCCAAGACAGGTAACATTAAAATACTTAGCTATATCTTCTACCAGTTTGATATTTTTGGGGTGTATTTTATTGGTTACATTTATTGAAACTCCGCCTTGAGAAATATTGGCAACTCTTCGTAGATAAATTCTTTCATCTTGTTTAGGCACATATTCAATATTCAAATCCTGAATTGCGAGATAATCGTGCATATCTTCATTAATAACAATTTTACATAGTGGAGATCTGGGATTATCTATACGATTAACAGTAGCATTTTCAATTTCAATTAGTTCTTTGATTGAATTCTTGCCATTTCCTTCAACATAAGCCGGTACTCTCTCCAAAGCTGCAACAAACTTTCCGCCGACCGATAATAAACGGTGATCAAATCCATATATCATCTTTTGTACAATTACACCGTCAAACTGAGTTTTTTCCTTTTCTACTGATTTCAGAATATTACTAAAAGCTTTTCTAACTTCTTCAGCTGTTTCTATTCCGGTGGTTACTCCCTGACCTTTGTGCCCTGCAACAGGTTTAACTACTACCGGATAACCGATCAATTCAGCTTGTTCAATTATTTCTTCTTCTGTATAGCAATTCTTTCCCTGAGGAGTAGGAAATCCAAACATTTCAAGAAATTCTGCTACCATATCTTTGTACATTGTAAACTCGGTATCTTTTATACCATCTACATGAAAAGTAGTAGAACGTCCTCTTATCTGTTTTTTTCCATATCCCCATTGAAACTGGTTTTCTTCTGCAAAATAATTTACCGGAATTTTTCTTTTCAAGCCTGCTTCTACCAGTGAGTACAGAGTTGGTCCTCCAAAAAGAGTTTTGTCGTGATTAGCCTGCAGAAGATGAAAAGAATCAATGAAATCGAATTCTGCATCTTTTGACATTGCTCTGAACCAATCCCGAACAAAGAAAATGCATTCCTCAGCAATAAACTCATCAAGATACTCAACAGCAATTGTGTATTCATCTCCATCTATCTGAATGGAGTAGTCGTTAATGAAGAGATCTATATCCATCTTCAGGATATAAATAAGCACTTCGGCAAATAAATCTACAACAGCTTCCGGAATCCTGTCCGATAATACTGCTATGTTTTTCAAAACCCTTGGAGCATAATGATCAATTCTGAGTCCATCCGGTTTCAGATAAAGATTGAAAACAACAGCTTTTTTATTGAGATAATAATTAGGGCCACTGTAAACATAAATGCTTCTAATTTCAAAATCTTCTCTGATAATTTCTTTTACATCATTTTTCCCTTCATTAATTTCTGTCATCTTCCCTCCCATGTTTTTTAATTTAGATGATACGATTTGTTTTGAAATCAAATTTTGCACCTGGTGCTAGAAAACTTATCTCAAATCCTGTTGAAGTAAACTGCTCGTCAATCTTTGTTGTTTTATAATCAGTAAAGCTTACTTTACTACTATTGATAATTGTTACCATACCTGTACCAATAACTCTGGAAGTCATATCAGGAGAGATAATTATTCCGGTATCCTCTGCAATACCAACGCCTATATTGCCATGTCCCCGAAGCAGAAATTGAACAAGGCGAGGAATTCTGTTTCTTACCAGAAAATGAGTATCAACAGTGATTCCATCTATTATTCCAAAACCATCTCCATGATTTACCGATCCTTTAAGAAACCCCATTTCATCACCATCGAAGATCATGGGATTACTCATAACGGCTGCACCTGCACTTGTACCAGCTACAGTCATTCCTGCGTTCAATCGTAATCTTAATTTATCAAGAAATTTGGTACCCCCCAGTATTTCCATAAGCCTAACCTGGTCACCCCCGGTAAAAAACACACAATCCGATTCATCAAGAATATTCAGATGAGATTCAGCTTCTGCTTCTTCCTTATATCTAATGTCAATAACTTCTACTCTTTCAATTCCAAGCTGACCAAAAACATCCCGATATTTATCTCCGAGTTCATACGGATAATATCTGCTGGCAGG
>JAQVBK010000205.1 GCA_028690365.1 Candidatus Cloacimonadota bacterium | reverse complement strand
ATATTAACATTTTACACGGATCAGGAAGCCGTCTTACGCGAAAAACTTAGACAGTTTCCTAATATGAGAAATAAACTCAGCAGATTCACTTATAATAACTGTAGTATCAGATTAGCAACGGTGGACTTTTTTCAGGGACAGGAAGCAGATATCGTGTTTTTATCAATGGTCAATACATATCGGGACGGTTTTCTGGATACACCCAATCGGCTGAATGTTGCTATAACCCGGGCACGCCATCAGATGGTCATCGTTGGAAAATATGATTATTTTAAACATGAATCAAGGACGGATGAATTAAGAAATCTTGCAGAAATGTACGTGAAGAGTGATTGATATGAAACTGACACTGAAACGAGATGTAACATTAAAAAGAAAAGAAATGATTGCTTATCTTGATATCGAGCAGAAGAGAGAGGATCTTCAGTCGATACTCAAAAATCCATCGATAACCTCGCTTCCTACCAGACTTAAAGACCATCTGAAAAAATTTGGCCTTATTAATAAATATGATGCATTAACTGAATCTGGAAAATATGCAATAGAAACAGGTTTGGTTAAAGAAAAAGAGTACGGGCAGTATGAAATCTGGTATCATGTTGATGAACCTTGGTTTGGGACTCTGCCTGTTGCCCTGCACAGAATAAATGCAGGAAATGGAAATCAGGATAAATACACGAACAACTGGGCAAAATCCGAAGACATACTCTATAAATTCAGCCTGAAAACTGACAAGGTTCAGTCCATATTCGATTCGGATAGTAAGAACGACGTAAACCTGAGTTCTCTTACTCCTCGTGCTGTGAAAAAAATCAATGAGAAGGCAGCTACAGGTTCTCTTACTTGTACTGCGGATGATGTGAATAAAAAAGAGTTCTCCTGTAAACTATCAGCAAATCTTGATTGGAGCCAAAAAAATAAAGAAAAAAGCACCATATCAAATGAAATGACCTATAAAGATGACCCTGTCGCTCTGATCCGGGACATTCTTGGAAAAGATTTTGATACAGGATCTAAATCTCTGTTAATTGATATACCGCCTGAGAACCCAACCGATGAGACTGGAACCAAAATATTAGATGATAAAGCAGGATTTAAAGAAATAAAAATCGAGGATGTACCCCTCAGAGCAAAAGATAAATCATGCGCAGAAAACTGGTTAAAATCCCTATTAACATATACATGGTCTTCTCAGTATGTTACAAAAGAACAGATGGAGATCGATCAGAATAAATGGATACATTCTCATGCTTTATCCGGGTATGATCTGACGGCTAAAAATACTGATCAGGTACTGTTTGAATTGAATGAGAACAGAAAAACATTCTGGAACGTGGCAGTTATGCATGATTTACGACCTGCAAATGCAACTATCCGGATCCCCTTTGTTCTTGAGAAAGACGAATCTCAGGTAAATTTCAAAATAACAGAGCACTTGTTTAAAGGAAGAAAGATATCAAGAATAATAATCTCTGACAGGTATATCGAGAATAAGAAGGTAAGTATTTTAGAAAAACTGCTACCGGATGACGCAAATATAAAAATCACCGTATTTTCCAGAGAGGATCTTAAATCCTTACCGGATAATTGGAATGCAGAAATACTCCCTAAAATAAGAGATGATGAATTTGACGATCATAACCGTTATTGGCTCATTAAATCATCCAATGGTTGGGAATATTGGTCATTCAGTCATTCTCTCACCCCGTTTAAAGAGTCAAATAGGAGTAATGGTATAGAGGTCGATGCTCAGGTAAACATCTCCCCAGTTTATACGATTCCAAAATACCTCGAAACAAAAATAAAGAGTGCAGATGGAGGAAACAGGAAATGATTCAAGCCAAAAGAGAACAGTTTCTTATTTCACAGAAAGACATACAATTGCAGAATATTTTCCTGAAAAAAAATGTTGGATATGACAATTTTTGCATTAGTAATGAACGGCCAGATTTTAAATCAGCAGAGGTAATCTGCATTGCAGCAAATGAGCTTGGAATAGATGAGGTCGAGAAGTTAGCATATCTTTCAAAATCAGGAAAAAGAATCTATATCCTGCTCGGAGATAAGAACAACACGTTCAATCAGTTAGCAATTAAACACCTTGCCGGACAATGCCTAATAAGAGCAGGAGTCACGCAATCGGGCTCGGTAATACTGACAAATCCAAATACTGCTGATAAAAAGGCATGGATTTGTGCCACAGAGACATTTTTTTCCAAAGATAGTTCAGTAGTTAAAGCCAATCAAAAAACAGTTGATTGGCTGTTTCAGACATTCTGCTATCTTTTCTGGAAGAGGGCAACCCATGAATTCTTTTCTCAGGATAAAGAACCGAGAGAAATCCGTCCGGAGACGAATCCGGTCATGGATATTTTCACCGATAAGCTATATTGCAAACCAAATATGCTATACGAATCCATATTAGCGGATTTAGAATACGCATCTTCTTTAGACATCGTAACCTCGATACATAATACCCACTGGATACATGAAATTCTTCCAGAAAATAAAAAATGTCAGAACATCTGTTTCCTTCTCTCGCATGATGATGAATATATACCGGATATTACAGAGCTCTGTAATAAAACATCAAATGGATTTATCGCTGAACTATTCAATGAGGAAATACATAATTCCATTATCAAAAATACTAATGTTGCATATCTCATTCCCAATTATCCAATAAAAGAAGAGGTCAATTGGTCATGTGTAGATGAAGATACAAAATATACTATTAGTTATTACCCTCATAACTGGGTATTGAAAAAATCCGAAGACATTGGTAACCTGCAGGTAAATGATATGATACGATTTGCAGATGATCCCGATGTAATTTACAACATGAAAGTACGATCCGAGGTAACTCTCGAGAAGATCAACGCAACTACCATAGATGAATTCTGCAAAGATCCTAGAAAACTCTGCGAGGAGAAAGATCTGATTCAATTTGATCGCGACAGACTTGCGTATGATATATCATATTCGATCGAGATTCATCCACCCTATTTACCCAAGAATGCAAAGAGAGAATGTTTGGGATGGGATACCTTCCAAAAGCAATGGACGAAGAATCTGGAAAACATTGATTCCAGAATTAATAAACATATTAAAGAAAAATCAAATTGGAAAAAATCAGTGATATCGAGAATCCAAGGAAAAGAACATAAACTTGCTGAATGTCAGGAGAATATTTCAAGACTGAGAAATGTTACTTTTCATGATAAATCACCGGGAAGTAGGAAACAATATGAATCAGAATATCAGGTATTATGCAAAAATATCGATGATCTAATTTCAGCATCTTTGGATGAGAAAAAACTTGTAGAAATGGAAGAAAACTGGAAAAATAAAGAACAAGAAATAATTCAAAATCGTAATAAAAAGAATGAACAATTAAAAAATGAAAAAGACGAAAAGAAAATATCTAACATAAAAAAAGATATTGAGCGATTAACTGAAGATCTTGAGAGACATCAAAAAAATAAACCAAAAAGAGGTATTGAAACGACCTCAGACGATCTTGGAAAAATATTGAAATCACCTGATAACGATCGAAAAGATACATCTTTCCCCCCATACCCCAACGAAGAACTGCCGTCTTCAGGCATATTATTCTCAAATGAAAGAGGAAGATATCTTACAATAGATTCTTTGGATGACCTCGAGAAGAGTAAAAGTGAAGCAGCAAGGCTTCATGCAAAAATTTGTGTAAAGGAGATTTGATCTTGCCCGAAGAACGTATTACGATTGACATTGATGATGAGGGAAGAATAACTGCAAAAACCTCTGGATTTTATGGAACTGCATGTATGGATGCCCTTATGGAACTCCTCGACAAAGACGACGTTCCTATGGTGATTAAGCCAACGGATGACTATTACCAGAACAGGAAAAACACAGTGAATAATATCATTAAGCAAAAAGGAGGGAAGCTATGAGTTCAGTAATCAAAACTACCACACCCTTTATTTCGAAAGACTTACTTTGTGAAGCCCTTGACACCATGAATATTCATTATACAATAAAACAGGACAACATCATCACAGAACTGAGAGATTATTATGGATTACAAATGTTTGTGTATTCCCAAGAATTAGGGAGATATCAATATCAACATGATTCCAGTGCAAATGGAAGATTCAATCCATATCCATGGGGTATGGACGTTAACAAATGGGGTAATGTATCAAATTTCTTGCAGGCGGTTGATACGGAATATCAAAATGCATACAAAAGACTTGAAGAGAAAAAATTAAAGGAGGAAGAGGAACGCAAACGTAAATATCTCGAAACCCAGAAACAGAAAATTATTGCCAAAGCTGAGTCAAAGGGTTATTCTGTAAAAGAAACGAGACAAGGTGACAAAACACGTTTAGTTCTTGTTAGAACCCATTATTGATTATTCGTTATGACAGAGGATTACGAAACCTCATTTAATATCGCTCATATTGAGGAGGAAAGTTTGATTTATGGTCCGGGATGCAGATTTGTGATCTGGCTTCAGGGCTGCAGATTGCACTGTAAAGGATGCTGGAATAAATCAATGTGGAGTTTTGCTCCTAACGTACTTTTAGAACGTGAAGAGCTTCTTAGAAATATTCTATTGAAAGCGGCAGATGGTGTAACAATACTTGGAGGAGAGCCTCTGGAACAACCGGATAATTTATTGTGGTTATTGAACCAGTTGAAAAAATCCGGCATTCATATCATGTTATATACCGGATATGAGATGAATGAAATATCATCTGAAAAAAAATATCAGGAAATTTGCAACATGGCGGATATTCTCATTCCTGGAAGATATCATGAAAATGAGCGCGATATTTATTTGAAATGGCGGGGATCCCGCAATCAGAAAATAATTTCCAAAGATGAGTGTGTTATTAAAGAGGAGGATTCCACTAATGAAATAGAAATTATTATTGATGAAAATGGAAAGTTGTGCTGTTTAGGTTATCCTGATGATTCAATATCTGATATATTATCTTATCCGGAATTAACGAGTACAATGAAAGATAGTGTGCCGAGTTTTCTGTAAATTCTTCTGAGCCCTAATTCCTTAACTCAATTATTCACCCTCCATCTTCAAATATCTATTTCCAGTCATCCACTCTTCGTGTATATCTCCTTTCTGATATCACTTTGGTGCAAAACAAACACCTTTCTTATACCACTTTAGTGCACCATAAGGCTGGTTAGACGTCCTGTTAAAAAAGAAAGATGTGCTCACCTGCTCGCAAGTCTATCGACTTGGTCGCAAATCAAAGATTTAGTCGCAAGGCAAAGCCTTGCTCGGCTGAGGTCGGCCGCCTTCAGCGTCCAACCCGCCCACACCAAATGACCTCATCCTCGGTCACGACATAATCCATCCGGGCGTCGAACGGCTCGGTCGGGATCAAGTCGACCTCCTGACAGGCATACGCCACCCAAATCCTTGGAATACCCGGATTTCCTCGCAAAAAAGCGGTCATAGTATCCCGCACCATAGCCGAGCCGGTGCCCCTTTCGGTCGAACCCCACCATCGGGACGACGAAGGTTTTCCCTTCTTCCAGAAGGCAGTTCACACAATCATCTCTGATCCGCACACCTTCAATCTGATCAACCTGATCATCAAAGGTCGTTTACTTCGTCGTCAACCCGCAAATACCATTATCTTATACCAACAAATAATACAGAACACAACGAGTTGAAAATGTCGGATTATCGAGTGACGCTGGAGGCAGGATGGACGGTAAAAGATGTTGAGTCCGTTCAGGATGCCATTGGAATAGCCGTGAGTGAAGCAGGAAAACGTCTTCACCCGTCAGCAAAATTTGTTGACGTGGATGTGATGAACATGCCCTGTCCATACTGTGGAAAGGAGATCAATACCGCTCTGGTGATCGCAAGAACGGGCCTCGTTGGTCTTCTTCTTTCCATGAAAGTCTTCAAAGCCGAAAACCCCGAGCACGCAGTACACATTGCCAAATCGGTGATAGGCAGAGCACTGCGTGACGTGTCTCTCTCGAC
>JAQVBK010000204.1 GCA_028690365.1 Candidatus Cloacimonadota bacterium | reverse complement strand
GGTCTTTTTCTACATTAAAAACAAAGTTTTTTCTGTCTGAAATTGAATTTTCAATATCATGAATCTTACTCATTAATTGATCATCCAGAGCCATGTTAGCATAAACAGATTCGACTGGATTCTTCTTTACTTCTCGTTGATACATATAGAATGAGCTGAATGCAAAAGATATCAGAATAATCACTGAGAGGATGATTACAAAATCCTTAAGATATCTGTATTCCATTTAAGCCTCCTTCGTGATTTTGAAAGTTGATAATTCCAAAATAACATTGTAACGTGTTACAATCTCCAAATCAACTTCAGTTTTTTGGGTTTCTGATCTGATTGGTTTTACATCAATCGTCTTTACTTTTACAACCTGATCTAGACTCTCCAGTGATGTCAGCAATTGACCTAACTGAATATATTCAACTGTTATATCCAGCACATATTCCTGTTCAAGAATCTTTCCTGCTGAATACACAGATTTTGGAAAAATTGAATTTATGGCAATTTTGTACTGATCAGCCAGGTCAGCCAACTGTTTTACAAATGAATTTATTTCCTCATTAGAGAATTGTTGTTCATCTGTAATAGTGTTTTTGATTACTTTGGAAACTTCCTGTAACTGTTCATTAAGTACTTTTGCACTATTCAATCTTTCCTGATTTCTTTTAATTGTATTGTCAATTCCCGCAATCTTTTTGTTTTTCTCACGAATAATTATTCGGGAAAAGTAGTGAAAAGAAAAACCAAAGACAAGTACAACTGCCAGAAGGATTAGGTATTTCTGTTTCATTATCAGTTCCCCCTTTTAATGTTTTCTTTTCCAATACAATCAACCTGGAATCTTAGTATATCAACATCTTTTTCTTTATCTCTGTTAGATCTTATAAATGAGATTTCAGGAAAATCAGTACTTATTTGAGGGTTTTCTTTGAGAGAGCTTATAAATTTGTCGATAGAATCGAATTCGCGTTTATCTTTTTCAACTTGGGTAATACCGTATAAACTAAGTGTACCACGTTTAAATGTAAAGTGCGTTATTGCAATTTTATCGTCAGTTTTCTCAGATAAAGCCACAAGTTTTTTCGCCCAGAAAATTCTTTCAGTACTGGTAGCAGCTATTCTTTCCAAATCTTTGGTAGAAAGGTAGTCACCGCTTTCCTGGAACTGTTTAATCTCTGATCTTATATCTGCCAGTAATTTTGTACGGGAATCAATTCTTTTATCCAGTTCTCTGGAAAAGTAGTAAATGATACCACCAAAGATAAGTGAAATAACGACAAAACTGATGAGGACAGAAAGAAATGTTTTATTCTCAACTTCCTGTTGTTTTTTCAGATCTCCGTACTTATTCAGATTTATTTTGAAGAAATGTCTTTGTTCCATATTGCCTCCTACTCCGGTCTCATAGCTAAGCCGACAGCCAAGGCTAATTGTGGATCAACTTTATCTTTGAATTTTTCGGGCATTTCAAGCGAATTGAATGGATTATAGACTTCTGTAGGGATGTTTAGTTGTTCTTCCATATATTTGGCAAGTCCTTTGAGTTTTGCAGTTCCTCCCATGAGGAGAATCTTTTTGAAATCGCTGTTACCGGCTTCTTTAACATAGAATCTCAATGATCTTTTAACTTCCATGGCAATCTGTTCTTCTGTCGGCTTCTCGCTAATATCCAGAACAGATATTGATGAAAGGGAAGCTACCGCATCATCTTTGAGTCCATGCTCCATTTTATACTCTTCTGCTTGATCAAAAGCCATATCTTTTTTCTTCATTATATCTTTGGTAATATGAAAACCACCATAAGGTATTTCGCGTGCAAAGAACTTTGCCTGCGGTCCGTATATCACCATATTGGATCTGTGAGCTCCAAGATTCAACAATACATAAACTCCTTCTTCAACAAAATTGTTGAAAATAAAGCTGTTTGCAATTGCCAAATGCTCAGCATCAACAATATTGGGAGTTAAGCCTACATTCGTTAAAACATCTGTGTGATTTTTCAGAGTTTCCCTGTTTGTTGCAACCAATAAAATATTCATGTTATTGGTTTTTTCTTCTACACTCATTACCTGGAAATCCAACAGCATATCTCCGCCGCTAATTGCCAGGTGTTTTTTTGCTTCGAAAAATAAAGCTGATTCGAGCTCATCTTCAGGTAAGAATATCGTTTTTATCTGTTTTATAGAAACAGAATCACCACCAATTGACGTTACTAAATGCTTTACGTTTTTTGGTTTAATTTTCAAACTCTTCAGTATTTCAGACAATACCGGTGTAAATCTATCCTGTCTCAAATCTGAAGGTATATATTCTATACCTGAAGGAACTGTTGGCTTAATTTCGTAGTTCAATAACTTATACCCTGAGTGTATCTTTTTCAGGTGAACTAACTTGATACTGTGAGTACCAATGTCAATTCCCACTGATTCTTTGAACTTTACTTTTTTTTGTTTAGCCATATTTCCTCTTTGTTTGATGTTTAAATCTAAGGTTCAGGTGCTGTTACAAGTTGCCAGGAAACCCCTACATATGGATGACCACCATCTCTTTTTAATTCCGGGTAATTTATGGGTTGCATATACTCAAAACGTATATCAAAGTGGTAATTTTTGTCATAACCTGTTCGGCCATGACCACCATCGCCATATTTATGATTCTGCAAATCCCACAATCCATTTGTATGATTATAGGGATCATTACCGCTTCTTGCGACAAAACCTCTTCTTATCTGCATAATAGAACCCCAGAGATTGATATTACCCCTAAAAACCGGATTAATGTTTGCTTCTGGATATACAGGATTATACCAGGGCCAGTCAACATCACCTGGCCAGGAAAGCGGATCATCAAAAGGAGATAAAGGTAATTTGTATCTATGTAAATCTATCCAGGTGTATAATGAATCCTGATAATATATATGTTCAGTTGATGAATGAGGATGTTGATATTCAAAAGTAAAAATTCCATCTTTATGAGGGTCTCCATCTCCATTACCAAGTGCGCATATAGCTGCATATATAAATATATCATTGCAATTGGGTGATTTAACAACATCACCTTCAAACGGGTCTCGATGTTTATATTTTATGATAACCTGTTGTTCGGATACAATACCAAGCAAGTCACTTGTATTTGCGATCTCACCTGTTTCAGGATTAAAAGGTGATTCTCCCATAGGAGTATTTGATAGAAGCAAGTCTCCAGTAATGAATATGGTGTCGGCACATCCCCATGTCTGATTGCCAGAAACAGTTCCTTGAATCCAAAGCTTCTTTGGAACAAAAATAGATTGGGCTCCAGACAAAGTTAAAGTTGGTCCTTCAAACCAGACAGTATCTTTCATTGTTATAATGTTATGACCTATAACAGTATTTTGAACATACGGATACTGAGGTCCAAATACTTCGAGTGTATCACGCCAACTTATTATTTGTGCTTGTTTTGATGTAATAGTCGATCCATCTATTTTGGTATAGATTAGATCGAATTGAGAAGAATTCTCATCCCCAAATGGTCTAATTCCAAAAGCTCTTACCTCATCAGCAGTAGCACTAAAATCATATTTCCCAAAGTGTTCTGCGTATCCACCTTCAAATATATCATAATTTGGAGAACTAGGATTAAACCATTCAAATTCTTCACCCGTAGTCACCATTCCCAAAAATATGGGATATGAACCCCCGTTGGCTTTAATTCTGATCGCAGAATTACTGTGAACCCTGCCTTCCAGAACATCGGGAGGGTAAAAATATACGTGTGATGCATCTACACCGCCATCAGCATTCGGAGATTCGTCTGTATCAGTAAAATAGAAGAAACTTGCTGCAAGCTCTTTCTTTATTTGTTTTATCGCTCGTTTGCGAACAATTGAAGCCCGACTATTGGTTAAGTAAATGCTTCTTCTCGATGATTTTGAATTCGTGATTATTCTTTTACTGGCAATTCTGGTAAAACCATCAGGTGCAACTATATCACCTTCTTCTATTTTTGTTTCCAGACTATATAGAGTCTTGTGTCTACTTCCGCTTTGATTAAGTGCGGGAACCCATACTTCTCTGGAAATATTTTTCCCTTGATCATCTTCTAGATACTGGGAATAGCGAGATGCTCTATCAGCTTCAGATCTCAAAAAATGAGTTTGTTGAGTAGATTCCATTTGAAGTACCAGAGCAAAAGTATCTCTGTAAGCCAAAAATGAAATTGATAACCCAGACAGAGCTGCAAAAACTGCCACAATAACTGCAATCACTAAACTCCCTTTTTCATTAAGCAGCATATTTTTCATTTTTCCTCCTGCTAATCTGCTAATGAAATTATAGTATTGAACTGAATTCTTCTGCTTTTTGGATATTGAGGGTCTTTATTTAGCTCTAATACAGCATCAATTACCAGAGACACTGTTTTTTTAGATTTATCAGTTCTAACATATTGGAATCCGAACTTATTCACTTTTACAATATCTTCAAATTTCTTACTTGGGAATAGAGTAATATATCTCCCTGATAAAAAACCTCGAAGATAATCATATTTAACAGTTTTAGAATATGGATCGAAATAGAAACTGACATAATCATTCACACTCATAACATCTAGCGCAAGAGATTTACATTTTATACGTCTGTAATATGAAAGATCACCAGTTGGAGAAGATAATTCAAATTCCACTGAACTTGCTAAACCTAAGAATTCGAATTCATCATTTTGAGTCGGAAGCTTTATCCCATACTTAATACCTTCTACTACTTCATAAATTTCTTCCGAGAACTCCGATACCAATAGAAGCTCTTTGAATTTGTAAAAAAAAGCATAAATACTTACTGCAGCCACAGTAAAAACTATAGTTACTAAAACAAGAGCTGAAACAATCTCAACTAAAGTAAACCCTTTCACAGAGTACTCTCTTTTCATACATCATCTCCCATTTAGTATTTATAGTACATGTCTTCAACGACTGCAATTGATTTTCTTTCAAATTCATCTGTTCCAAATGGTTCAATCCATGATACCGTAATCTCAACCCTTTTGTAATCAATTGGGAATCCTTCATTACTCTCATCTATATCTTTTGTATCCATATGCACGTAACCATAAATAGGTTGCCCATTTTCCAATGTATCCAAGACTACAACTCGTTCTGGTAAGTATCTGGCTTTATCTAGTCTTCTGTCGTGTGTTCTGTAATACCTATACTGATAATCACACTCACCTGAAGCAATGAGTACTGCAGATCTCTCAACGATATTTCGCTTAATCTGTATATCGGCATAGACTATACCAATGTAAACCCCTAATAAGGCAACCACAATTATGAGAAAAGCTGCCAGTAACTCAATGAGAGTAAAACCGTTTCTATTTCTCAATAATTTAGAAGTTTTCATTAGAAACCTGCGCCTGTTGCAAATATTTTGGGATTGTCTGCAACATCCTCAGCCACCTTTCTATCTAAATGTCCGTTCATTACGTGATTATACAGTGATTGATCTAATGACTGCATTCCTTCTTTAGTTCCTGATTGAATAATTGAAGGAATCTGATAAGTCTTTTCTTCACGAATCAGATTTCTCACAGCCACATTAGCCACCATAATTTCCATAGCAGGTATACGACCGTCACCTGTTTTAACCGGTAACAATTTTTGGGCAACAACAGCTTCCAGAGATTCTGAAAGCATTGATCTTACCTGAGCCTGCTGTTCTTTTGGATACATATCGATAACACGGTCTATTGATTTCGTTGCGCTGCTGGTATGCAGAGTAGCTAGAACCAAGTGACCGGTCTCTGCGGCTGTTAAAGCCAGAGTCACAGTCTCAAGGTCTCTCATCTCGCCAACCAGAATAACATCAGGGTCTTCACGCAATGCGGAACGCAAAGCTTTTGTGAACGACCAGGTGTCATGACCCAATTCTCTCTGATTGATCAAAGAACTTTTGCTTTTATCATAGTACACTTTTTTCTTGAGGTGTATTATCTACACATCATCCATTAAGTGTACACACATACTAAAATAATTTTATGCTTTGGTAATCTCATCAGGGAGCTACACTCCCTAGCCGATGGCTTACC
>JAQVBK010000203.1 GCA_028690365.1 Candidatus Cloacimonadota bacterium | reverse complement strand
TCTTTTCTTAGTCAGGGAGAAGATATAGTTGCCGGTCTGATAAAGACTTTGCCCATCAGCGAAAACCAACGGAAAAAATACTACCGCAAAAGCACATTCTCTCTTGAATCAGCATTTCCCGATATATACAGAAAATTAAAACAGATAGCAACTGAATTAATAGAAACACACGGATTCGCTCATCAGGAAATTGAATTTACTTTTGAGACATCAAAAGCCGAAGATTTATATATTTTGCAGACAAGAGAGATGATTATCGTAAAGAATAATTTAATTGAAGTATTCGCGGAATCTGAACAAAATATGAAGAAAGTCGGTTGTGGAATTGGGATTGGTAATAAAGTATTGAATGGTGTAATAGTTTTTGATATGGACGATCTGCAAAAACTGAAGGAAGATAATCCACAGGCTAATGCAGTTCTAGTGAGACCAGATACTGTTCCGGACGATATTGAAATGATCTTTGAGTGTGAAGGACTACTCACCAGCAAAGGGGGAGCAACTTCTCACGCAGCTGTAACAGCAGCTTCGCTGGGCAAGATTTGTGTAGTAAACTGTGATGAAATGCTGGTTTATGAAAAAGATAAAAAATGTACTTTTAACGGTAATACTTTCAGGGCATTTGATTTGATTGCAATTGACGGCAACAAAGGAATTGTCTACAAGGGAAATTATCCGGTTAAGATTCATGAATTATAAATAACAAGATTGGAAAGTATGATAATTGGAGGTTGTAATGGATTTCAGTATTAATGAAAAAAAACTGTTAGGCATCAATGGATTAGGACGCATTGGTAAACTTTCTTTGTGGTACCATCTAGTTTCAAGGAAGTTCGATGGAATAGTTATCAATGTCGGCAGAGATGTTGGGAAAAGCATTGATGACCTGCTCCAAACAATTTGCTCTGACTCTACCTACGGTTCCCTGAATCATTTTTTATTCGGTCATTCCGGGAAGAAATGCAATATTGAAGTCACAGACAGTAAAAATCTGATTATCCAGATTGATGGTTTCCCTATCAAGATTCTCAATAAGGAAAGGAATCCGCAAAACATAAACTGGAAAAGCCACGGCGTCAGAATAGTTGTTGACTGCACCGGAAAATTTCTGGACCCAACTGTACCTGCCGGAGATAGTAAAGGAAGCATATTAGGACATCTGAATGCTGGAGCTCAGAAAGTTATTGCGAGTGCTCCCTTCAGAATAAAGAATACAGCGACAAATGATGTAAACGATTTTCCTACTCTTATTTATGGAATCAATCATACATCATTCGATCCAATGAGACATAATGTAATCTCGGCTGCAAGTTGTACTACTACCGGATTAGCTCACATGGTAAAACCTTTGCTGGAAGACAGTGAAACATCAAAAGTTCTCACTGCTTCTATGTCTACAGTACATGCAGCAACAAATACCCAAAGTGTTCTTGATTCAGTACCGTCAACCGGCACTTCCGATCTGAGAAAAAACAGATCTGTTCTGAATAATATCATCCTATCATCCACCGGCGCAGCAAAAACTCTGGAAAGAGTTATTCCACAGATTAACAATTTCGGATTTATGGCTGACTCTATCAGGATACCAACCACATCAGTTTCACTTATTGCTCTGAATATTACTTTTAGCTCCAGATTCAATGATGTGGGAGTACCATACATAAACGCCGATTACATAAAGAGAATCTATAAACTTGCTGCAGATAACGCCCAAAAAGAATTATTGTATTTCTCAGATAAACAAAATGTTTCAGTCGATTTACTTGGTTTTCCTGCAGCTATTACTATTGAAGGTAATGAAATACACACCAGAACAGGATTCCTGAAAATTCCCGCTGAGATAATGGCTTCATTGGGAATAAATAGTATCGATGAAGTAAATATCCCTGTGACACATGCGAAAATAATGGGCTGGTACGATAATGAATACGGAAGCTATGTAAATAGTCTGGGTAGATTAACCGAATACATTGCCACCCATGTTCATTAAAGAAAACAACGTAACTTAAATTCATCAAAGAATATCTAATCTTATAATGGGCGGTTTTTTCTTTTGAAAAATTGAATCCGCCCTTTATTTGTTCTTAGATTTTTATAGAAAAAATCAACAGGAGAATTTTTTCATGTTTTCTTTTTTCAAAGATTTATTTGCAGAAAAAAAGAAGAAATGCTCAGTTATTGACTTTTCTAAATACATTTCTCTGGATATCCAGATAGAGACTTTAGACAGAATCGGACTCTCTACTAGAAAGAAACCTGTCATAGATTTCTTATTAAGTGAATTAGACAGAACGTTTTACGAATCGAATCCATATAGATCTATTCTGTACAGGTACGCTGACTTACATGAGCAAGCAGATGGAGAGTGGGAACATAATTCTGATGATATTTTCATGTTCGATACAGAATGTATTGAAGGAGAAGGTTCTTACGTCAGTATATTGGAGAAGTTCAAAAACATTGCCGGAGATAGTTTCGACATTATCAACATAAAAGATCTAGTAGATTTTGATTCTGATACTGCCTGGGTTTCATTTGAATTGAATGAAACCACTTACAAATGGGACATCGAAATTGAAGATGACTGGTTTGATGTTACATTAATCAATAAAATAAACAATCTGTTGATTGATTCGGGAAACTCTGGAAAGTTCTATACCTATTCATTAGACCAGACTATGCTTGTCGTTTTCCTGGATAAAAATAAAGTAAAAGAGCTCAATGACGTGACGGGTTACAATTTTAAATGAAATCGAAGATATAGAGAAAACTACCCACCTGTCAGAATTTTGTTTATCCGCAGAAGATTGAATCTTTTGTCATTGATTGCTGTCTCATTTCCAATTCCTTTGGAAACAATAAATAACGCCGATATTCTTCCGTATATCTCTTTACTCTACTGACTTTAGTTGAATACACAAATTGTTACTGATACTGATTAAGTTTTTAAATAGCATTTATCATTATTGACAACAGTAAGCTTGAAAAAAAACGTGATTTTTTAATTTTTTAAGAGATAAGGCAAATTTGAGATAAAAAAACTTAGAAGTTAACAAAACATCAGTTAGTTGAGGATTTCATGAAAGATACCAAACAGTTTTTTGATGAATATGCAGATGATTTCGATGCATTATACGGAGTTCCTAAAAATTTCTTCAACCAAATTATCAATCTTATTTTTAGAAAAAGCATGAAACAAAGATTTAACAAAACAATTAAATACGCTCAGCCAATAATCAATAAAACGGTTCTGGACATTGGCTGTGGACCAGGCTATTATGCGGTTGCTCTCTCCCATAACGGAGCCGAAAAAGTCGTCGGAATTGATTTCTCCGAAGAAATGATAAATATTGCAAAACAGAAAGCCAGGTTAGCAAATGTTTCTCAGAAATGCGAATTTATTGTTAGTGATATCACAGACTTTCACTCTGATACCAAATTCAATTACTCAATTCTCATGGGATTTATGGATTATATTTCTAAACCCGGTGAGCTGATTAGCAAAGTTATCTCTCTTACTGAAGATAAAATTTTCGTCAGTTTTCCCGCAGATGGAGGTATTCTTGCTGCTCAGAGAAAAATCCGTTATCGTAGCAAATGCTCCCTGCATCTCTATAAAGAAAACGATTTAATCGATATCTTTTCTGATTTCAAACCTTTTAACTACAAAATTGAAAAAATCAGCAGGGATTTTTTCGTGACCCTATCTCTCAAGGAGTAGACATTGAAAAATATCATTTCCATTGATGTTGAAGACTGGTTTCATATTCTGGAGTTGGAATCTACTCCAGATCTGAAAGAATGGAACAATCTGGAATCCAGAGTAGAAAACAACTTTTTAGCTCTGCTGGATCTTCTTGATGAAAGTGAAGTTAGAGCAACCTGTTTTTTCCTTGGTTGGATTGCAGAAAAATTTCCCCGACTTGTTTCTGAAGCCTCAAAAAGAAAACACGAAATTGCCGCTCATGGTTATGCTCATCAGTTAGTTCACGCGTTAACCGAAAATCAATTTTATGAAGACATCAGTAAAACCAAAAAAATTCTGGAAGACATCTCCGGTTCAGAAGTAATCGGATACAGAGCACCGGGGTTTTCAATAACTCCCCAAACTACATGGGCATTCACCAGACTTGCAGAAGCCGGATACAAGTATGATTCTTCACTTTTCCCTGCCAAAAGAGGTCATGGTTACTTTCTAAATACGAAGCTACATCCTTACAAACTATCTGATCTGGATTTTTTTGAATTTCCTCTGACTGTTAAATCAATTCTAATGAAAAAAATATGTTTCTTTGGTGGAGGATATCTGCGACTCTTTCCATTTTGGCTTGTTAAACTCATGTCAGATCAGGTAATGAAAGAAAACAGACCGGTGATCTATTATGTTCATCCCAGAGAAATAGATGTCAATCAGCCCAGATTAACCATGAATTGGCAGAGACGTTTCAAATCATACATAAATTTGAAGACTACAAAACCTAAACTTACTAAGCTTATCAAAAGCTACCAATACACTACTTACAGAGATTTTATCAGTGAGTATCAGGATTATTTTAAATAAACTACAAGGAGAGCACCTGAAGAAAATGAAATTATTTCAAATAAAAGCAATCGGCAAAGCTCAAAACAATCAGGAACTTGCAGTAGAGATTGAAAAACAATTCATCCCTGCATTAAAACACTTGTCATCGTTCAGTCATGCCATACTCATTTACAAAGAAGATTCAGCGATGATCTTTCAGGAATCAGCAAAAATCATTTCGATAAACGAAAAAACAGGGTTATGCAAATTTGAAAGAATCAATAGTAATCCTTCAGTTGAAATAATCGACATCAAACCATATTTTCCCTGTGAAGACAGGGTCATAAATGCAATTGGTAAAGAAATCAAAGAAATAAGAACAACAATCACAGTAGACTTGAAGATTTGCGGCTCAGTAAAAAAACATCAGGGACTTACTCTCCTCAAAATGAACGATGAAACTTACCTCAGATCTTTATCAGAAATTTCACACTTAAAAATATTCTGGTGGTTTGACAAATTCGATAAGCCGGCATACCGAAAAGTAACTGTAAGTGAGCCTCCCTACGAAAAAGCACCAAAAACCGGCATTTTTGCATCCCGTTCACCGGTACGCCCTAACCCAATCGCGCTAACTACTGCCAGAATAGTTTCCATCGACTTTGAAAATTGTACTATACAAACATCCATGTTGGATTGCTTCGATAATACTCCCATAATCGGCATTTCTCCTTATAACCCTAAATTCGATAGAATAGATGATTTCTTTGTCCCGCAATGGGTTGAACACTGGCCTTCTTTTTTCATAGAAGAGGATGGCAGTAACCGGTCATTGGCTTGTGCTGGTGATTCTCCTCTTCAAAAACTGAAAAAATATAAGAAGATAACTGAAGAGCTGTCTCCTAAAAAAATGTTTCAATTGGAAAATAAACTTACTGCCAGAAAACAGGCAATAACCGTTACAGGTGCAAGACAAAACAATCTTAAAAACATCACAGTTTCTATTCCTCACAATAAAATCAGTGTTGTTACCGGAGTTAGTGGAAGTGGAAAATCGAGTTTAGTTTTTGATACAATCTATGCAGAAAGTCAATTCCGTTTTTTTGAGAGTACTCATTCAGTCCAACACTCAGGCTTAAAACAAACAGGACGTCCCGAATTTGACACAATACAGGGTCTCACTCCGGCTATCGCAGTTTCTCAAACCAATGTAAACAGAAACCCCCGTTCTACATTTGGAACCATTACCGGTCTATATGATCTTCTGCGTTCCCTGTATGCCGGAATTGGAATCAGACATTGCCCCAAATGTGGTGAAGCAATCGTACCTTTGTCAACCGATTATATTTGTGAATCAATTGCAGAATGTTTAGAGTACAACAATTTAACAATTCATCCTTATGGCTCAGGTTCAGAAGAAAACTTGTACTCTTTTACAAAAACTGACATGGTCAATTATTCTTCTCTGAATGAAATCATCAGAAATTGCATTAAGATAGGAAAAGGTGCATTAGAATTAACAATAAACAAAGCAGAAAC
>JAQVBK010000202.1 GCA_028690365.1 Candidatus Cloacimonadota bacterium | reverse complement strand
AGAAGAAACAATCAACTATCTCAACAAAAAAGGTCAGAAACTTGGGCTCGTCAAAGTAAGAGTCTTCCGCCCATTCTCATTAAAAGATTTCAAAGAAATCATTCCTACCTCAGTTAAGAAAATTGCTGTATTAGATAGAACAAAAGAACCTGGTTCACTCGGAGAACCTTTATATCAGGACATCGTTACTGCAATGATAGACAATAAGGATATTACAATAATCGGCGGTAGATACGGTCTTTCTTCAAAAGAATTTACTCCTTCTATGGTTAATGCTGTTTACAAGCACCTTGACGGAAAGTGTACACATGGATTTACAGTAGGCATTAATGACGATGTGACAAATACATCACTTGATTACTCTGATCATATCAATACCATTCCTGAAGGAACGATTAGCTGTAAATTCTGGGGACTTGGCTCAGACGGTACTGTAGGTGCAAATAAAAATTCTATAAAGATTATTGGAGATAACACCGACATGTATGCTCAGGGATATTTCCAATATGATTCCAAAAAATCCGGTGGTATAACAAGAAGCCATCTCAGATTTGGCAAAAGTCCTATTCAGTCACCATATTTAGTTCAGAATGCAGATTTCATAGCTTGCCACAATCAGGCATTCATTGGCAGATATGATCTACTGGAAGGAATCAAAGAAGGTGGAGTTTTCCTTTTAAACTCGAACTGGAGTAAAGATGAGGTATTTCAGAATTTGACACTGGACATGCAGAAGACAATTATTGAAAAGAAAATCAAATTATACAACATTAATGCTCTTGAGATAGCCGAAGAAGTTGGTCTGGGCGGCAGAATAAATACCGTCATGCAAGCAGCATTCTTTATCATTTCAAATGTATTGGAAAGAGACAGTGCAATAGCAATGATTAAGAAAGCAATTGAAAAATCTTACAAGAAAAAAGGTAGCGACATAATTGAAAGTAACTGGAGAGCTGTAGACAAAACTGATGAAGCTCTGGTACAAATATCAGTAGATTCGCTTCCCAAAACTTCGGCTCAAATTAAACAACTTATTCCTGATAATTCCGATGATTTTACTAAGAATGTTATAGAAAGAATCATGCGTGAAAAAGGAGATGACATCCCTGTATCTCAAATGCCTCTTGATGGGTTTATTCCAACTGGAACTGCTAAATTGGAAAAAAGAGGTGTCGCACCAATGGTTCCTCATTGGATTTCTGAAAATTGTATTCAGTGCAATCAATGTTCATTTGTCTGTCCTCATGCTGCAATAAGATCAAAACTTATTGAAGAAAAAGATTTAACAAATGCTCCTGCTAGCTTCAAAACCCTGCAGGCAATGGGTAAAGATAGCGACAAGAGATACAAAATTCAAATATATGTAGAAGATTGCCAGGGATGTATGGTTTGCGTTAATGAATGCCCCAAACAGGCTCTTGTGGCTAAACCTATAGAAGAAGAAAGAGCAGCGGGAGAATCTAATAATGCTCTGTTCTTTGATGCTTTACCTAGCGATGTTCTCAGTAAAATGGTTTCAGTTGACTCAGTCAAAGGCAGTCAGTTTAAGCAACCTCTTCTTGAATTCTCGGGCGCTTGTGCCGGGTGCGGAGAAACTCCTTATGTTAAACTTATCACTCAACTTTTTGGTGATAGAATGATAATCGCTAACGCTACAGGTTGTTCTTCAATATGGGGTGGAACATTCCCGACTATTCCTTATTGCAAGAATAAAGACGGACATGGTCCTGCCTGGGCAAATTCTTTATTTGAAGACAATGCTGAATACGGTTTTGGTATGAGACTTGCCGTTGAATCCAACAGAAAACTATTACTTAGTGCAGTTAAAAAAATTGTCAAAGACTCGGAAAGTGATGAGTTCAAAGAAATGATTCAGGAAGCTAAATCTAAAGGCGAGCAAGCTTTGATTATAGTCAATGGAATCATTGATTTTGTTAACTGCCTCAAATATGCAATTGATAATTGGAATTCATCATCTGATGAAGTTAAAGAAAACGCTGCTAAAATCAAAAAAATGCTGAACATCGCAATATCTGTCTGCACAAACAGTGAACGAAAAGAAGTACTGAACAAAATAAAAGAATTAGAGAATTATTTTGTTCCAAAATCAGTATGGGCTTTCGGTGGAGATGGTTGGGCTTATGATATCGGATACGGTGGATTAGACCATGTTATGGCATCTAATAAAAATATAAATATCTTTGTAATGGATACTGAAGTATACTCAAATACTGGTGGACAAGCTTCAAAAGCTACTCCTCTGGGTTCTGTAGCTAAATTTGCTGAATCCGGCAAGGCTACCATTAAAAAAGATTTGGGCATGATGATGATGAGTTACGGATATGTATATGTAGCTTCAGTAGCAATGGGTGCAAATAAAAATCAGCTGGTGAAAGCCCTTAAAGAAGCTGAGGAATTCAATGGTCCATCAATTGTTATTGCCTATGCTCCTTGTATTAATCACGGTATTGATATGTCTAAATCTCAGGAAGAAGAGAGAAAAGCTGTGGATTCAGGGTATTGGTTACTTTACAGATACAACCCAGCTTTGAAAGCAGAAGGCAAAAATCCTTTTATTCTTGATTCAAAAGAACCTAAAGCTTCTGTAAAAGACTTTGTTAATGGAGAGAAGAGATATTCTTCTCTAAATCTTACTTTCCCGGACAAAGTTGAAAATTATCGTAACGAAATGGAAAAATTTGTTATAGAAAGATACAAGAAATATAAAAAGATGGCAGAAGAAGCTTAAATCGTTATCTGTCAATAATTCCAAAACCCCCTTATTCAGGGGGTTTTTTATTTAATAAATACAGCTTTGCATTTGCTAATATCAATAAGTTATATTTGATCTTTGCTCAGTTATGTTTATTTCATTACTGAACCTAATTCATGTGATATTGATATTGATTATTCAATTAATTAGTATTTTAATGTTTTGTAATCATTCATTAATTACTTGACACCATGACTATCTTGAAAAACTTAGATCAAAATTTTCATGGAGGGATTATGTCTGATTTACCAGTTGCTGAAAAATTAACAAAATTAGGATTGAACAGGTTAGAAGCGAATATTTATTCAGCTCTACTTCTTCATCCGGGAATGACGGGGTACAAAGTCTCACAAATGTTATCCAGACCAATTGCGAACACTTACAAAGCATTACAACAATTGGAAGACAAAGGTCTTGTTCTGTGTACTGAACCTACTGGAACAAAATCCTACATTGCGGTTGACATTGATGAATATGTCGAAAAACTAAAAGCTGTTCTAAATGAAGAAAAGGAAGCTTTCAAAAAAGAAATGGAAGGTGTTAAAATTCCCGAAAAAAGTTTCGGTAATTTCGTCTTAAGAAATCATGCCCAGGTACATAAAAGAGCAATGAAAATGATCGAAGAAGCTGAAGACTTTGTTATGATTGATGCTTTCCCAAGATCATATAATCGTTTGAAAGACACAATCATGAAAAAAAGAGAAGATTCGAAAGTTGACGTTATGGCAAAAGTCTACAATTTCGGAGATAATATTGATGAAAGAATTATCCTTCATTATGACAAAGATAAAAAACTAGAAGATTGGCAGGGACAATGGCTGACAATCTCTAAAGATGGAACTGAAGCTTTAATGGCTGTGTCAACGGGCGATGGCAAAAGACTTTTGCATGCAATTTGGACAACTGATCCAGTAATCTCTTATTCTGTTTATACAGGAATGATGAATCAATTCTTCTGTAACGAAATTTTAACTGCTCTGGTTTCACCCCAATTGATGTTAACAAAAAACATTGCAAAAACGACATTTTCTAAATATGAGAATATTTTTGGCTTAAGTAACAAAATTGGAATTGAAGCACTTGATAAAATGGATGGAGATATAGACATAGACTAGATTAGGAGCTTTTAAAGCTCCTTCCTTTTTTATAATCCTTGAACTTTCCCCTCATTTCTCATTTAGATGATTTACCAAACCTTTAATTAGTAATTCATGACAAAATCAATTAAAAGGAGGTGTATTGAGTACTCGATTAAAAATAATTGAAAATGCACTGGAACTCTTTCTTAAGAAAGGTTATGATAAAACATCAATGAATGAAATTGCAAATAAAATCGGTATCTCAAAACCAGCTATCTATCACCATTTTAAAAATAAAGAGTCGCTTGCTTTGAGCGTAGTTGATTTCTTTGAAGAAAAAACCAGAAAGTGGAGCATAGAAAAATGTGCTTCTTTGAAGTCCGCTGAAGATTTTCTTGATTTCTTTATCAGATCGATACCTACATTTCAAAAAATCGAGAATGTGATTCTTGATTGTGATTCTACAGATTTTTCAATGGGATTTAATGATCTCATCTCTGCATTATCTAGAGAAAATTCTGCGTTGAAACAGAAAGTAACTACAATTTTCGATAACACCCGAAGAAATATTTCTTTCTGGATAAATGATGCTCAAAATAAGGGTCTTATTGATTCTTGTTTTGACTCAGATACTACTGCTCTTCTATTACATTCTGTTGTTGAAGGAATGAGTGTAATCGGTAATTTCTACTCTCAGGAAGAATTGACAATCAAGACTGACAATTTGCTAGTTCTCCTTAAAAAACTTTTGCTAAATATTAAATAGTTAAATATCTTTTCCTTCGTACAAATTCCTCTTATTTAGCATTACCTCAACACAATCGTTTTCCAATTTATACTTAAATGAAATGCTTTTTGTATTTGCATTTAATATAATATCATTAAGTTCAGAATCAGTTAATTCTTCAACATTGAAATTGTTAACATGACTAATAATTAATCCAGGTCGAAATCCTGCTTCATCAGCCGGAGAATCCTGCCACACTCCAGTTACTTCAAAATGATCCTCCCTTCTGACAATATTCATTCCCACTGAAAATTGAATAGATCTTTGACTTTTAGATACTTCTTCTAAAACCACCTTTCTGTTATGAAAATCAAGAGATGTCAGATAATTCTCTAAAAAGTACTTACCGATAAGTGCAGTTGATCCCGAAAACATTTCAGGAAGATCAGCAAAAATAACAGGAACTTTCTCAAATTTCATAGTTCCAATTGTCACACTATCAAAAACGTATAGGAAATTACGCTGCTGACTTGTAAATGGCCATTTAGCAAAAAATCCATTTGCAGGAATCATTTTATTGTAGTTCTCTTTTGTCATTTTTTCAGCGAGAGTAATCGGAAAAACAAATGCATAATTCAACCCTGTATCAATAATTCCTTTCACTTTAATATCATCTGCAACAAATTCAACAGCCGGTAAATAAGGTAGAACTATCTTCATATTTAGCTCCTGCTGTCCTATTTTTTTATCTATTTTTCTACGTGGATTTGAAAAAATAATCTTATTACTTTTATAGTCTATAGTGGTTTTATAGAACCTAATAAAATCTGAACCTATCATTCCCCGAAGTGGAGTATGAGATGTCTTAAAAGTTTCAGCAAAATTCATCACCGATACGTTGAAATCCTTAACCAATATCTCTGACCATTCAATTTTTTCTACTTTCGCAAACCATGCTCCTTTTTGAGGAGTATTTTTTATATCCAATTTCATAGAATCAGCAACGTTTTTATCCAGAATTGTTATTCCACCAGTATCAAATACAACAGGTATGTTTTTTTCATTGAAACTAACCACTGTATTAATTATATGTGAACCAGTAATTGCAAAATCAAGTTCATAAGGTTCTTTAATATCTACCGGAATGCCTCCTCTGAATTTTTCAAACATCTTCAGTTTTAAATTAGTACAACCAACTGCCAACACAATTGCGAGAAATTGAATGATTCTGAGTGATTTCATTTCACCTCCAGCATACTTACTTACCGGTAGGTTTTTTTAGACTAAATATCTGTCAAGTTATAATTTACTAGATTATACATTTTTTGACTTTTGTTATTATGATGCGTGATGTATGTTCAAAATAGTATGTATTTGAAGTGAATAAAAAAAGGGAATAGATATTAGATGGCGGCGACTTACTCTCCCACAAGGCTGCCCAAGCAGTACCATCAGCATAAGTGAGCTTAACTTCTGTGTTCG
>JAQVBK010000201.1 GCA_028690365.1 Candidatus Cloacimonadota bacterium | reverse complement strand
CTTTGTCAAAATATAACGCATAAACCGTAAACACGACTCCTCCTGAAATAAAAAAAGGTCTCCGAAGAGAGCTTATTATGGCTCCTGAAGAGGGATTCGAACCCCCGACCTAGTGGTTAACAGCCACCCGCTCTACCGCTGAGCTATTCAGGATTGATCATCAATGAACAAACAAGATGCTTTAAAAAAAAGTTGAGTTTTTCTGTCAATACTTTTTTTTAAATTATTTATTCACCTGAAAAGTTCTGTCACCTTTTTCAAAGAATGCAATTATCTGTTTTGCAGCTGCAATTCCAGCATTAATATTTGCCTCTTCAGTTTGAGCTCCCATTTTTTTAGGTGTAGTAAAATATCTATCGGGATAATTATCAGCTAGTTCCTTCGAACATTCCGGTTCTATATCAGTTGCATATTTGAACTTTGGCTTCTCGGCAAATATCTTCTTAAGTGATTCCTCGCACACAACTTCTTTTCTGGCTGTATTAACTACAACTGCATCATTTTTCAGACTCGACATCAACTCATAATTAATGAAACCAATAGTAGCTTTCACTTTAGGAAGATTCAATGAAATATAATGACATTTCTTATACATTCCTTCAACTGTTTCAGCCTGAATCACTCCATCAGCTTCCATCCTGTCTTTGCTCACAAACGGATCAAATGCATAAACATCCATACCAAAACCTTTCGCAATTCTGGCAATATTGGACCCTACGTTACCATAAGCATGAATTCCAATTGATTTTCCTTTTAGTTCGCTGCCGGATTTACCGTTAAATTTATTCCTGGCAAGATACAACATCATACCGAAAGCTAATTCTGCAACTGCATTAGAATTTTGACCGGGAGTATTCATAACAACTATATCTTTCTCTTTTGAAGATATCAGATCAACATTATCATATCCGGCACCAGCTCTAACAACTATCTTGAGATTATTACCGGCTTCCAGAACCGCTTTATCCACAATATCACTTCTTATGATTAGTCCTTCAACATCCTTAACCGCCTCAAGCAATTCTGCTTTATCTTTATAGGATTCCAAAAAACTCACATCATATCCTGCTTCTGAGAATACAGATTTAATACCATCCGAAGCTACTTTAGCAAATGGCTTTTCAGTTGCAATGAGAATTTTTTTACTCATGTTTTCCTCCTAAATTTAATGATTTCATTTCTTAATGAGACTCTTTTTGGTCAAGGTTTATATACATTTTTCAATCAAAATTCTCTTGTTTGCTTTATTAATCACTTTAGATTATTCCAGACTGTTAATTATAGATAACTGGAGATGATTTTGAGAACGAAATTATTTAACACAATAAAACAATTGACTCAATTAGCTAACGAAAAATTCCATCTCTGGAATTCTGATGAAAAGGTCATTATCGCATTATCCGGTGGAAAAGACAGCTCATTATTGTTTGAAATAATGAAGGATTTGTCAATTGACGTAATAGGAGTACATGTAAAGTTGTTTCCTTCCGAAGATAGCGAAAAAGTCTGTAATTTTTTAGTAAAGAATCAAATCACCGTACTGGAAACCAATATTCTCGAACAAGCCAAATCATCACAGAAAAACGACTGTTTTATCTGTTCGAGACTAAGAAGAAAAGCATTGCTTGAATATGCCGACAAAATATCTGTAAAAAAAATTGCTTTTGCTCATCATAAAGATGATGTAGTAGAAACTCTTCTTATGAACATGATTTATTCGCGTGAAATCAGCACAATGATTCCAAAGCAAAAACTTTTTAAAGGTGAATTTGAAATCATCAGACCATTCTATTTTGTGGAAGAACGATTGTTAAGTTTGTTAGCTAAAGAGTTGCAACCATTAATTTTCGAGAATAAATGCAGGATGGATTATTACTCCAAAAGACATTACATCAAAGAGATCATTTCAGAAATCAAAAAGCAACATCCAAAGACAGATATTCTGGATAATATTTTTAGTAGCTTAAAACAAATTAAAACAGATTTTATACCAAAATTATAAACAAAGGAGACTTCATGAAAGTATCACATTTACTAAAAACCCTTATAGCTTTAGCGTTCTTCATTATCTTTAGTTTTCCGAAAATTTTGTTCGCCGATATTGAGATTTCTATACCTGTCGAATCCCCTGCAATATCAAAAACCGTACCTGTAAAAAATGTTATTTCTGACTCAGGAAGCCCTCAATTACAATATATCCCCGTAAAAATTCTTATCCCTATGTCTGAAACAGTAAAAGATATCAAAGTGACTCTACAGGAAGATCTGATTTTTTCAAAAAATATTTATATTGAACACGTACAAGAACAACATCCTATATCATCAATCTCACATACAGCTACTCCAAGAAATGAAATGATTTACAGAACAGATTCATTTTTCCCACATGAAGACTATCGACTACTGGGAAATCAATGTTATAAAGGATACGAGTTTCTCGTAATGAATATTCTTCCTTACAAATACAACCCCGTTACAAGAACTTTAGTTTATTATAAAAAAATTAACATTGTAGTGGAAACTGAAAACTCCTCTAAGGAAAATTCCTCTAGAAACAGCATGTTGATTGATAATGAACTAGTCAAAAAAGAGATAGCTTCTCTCGTTGTTAACCCTGATGCAATAGACTCTTACAAAAAATCATTCTATCGTAGCGAAGAGAGAATTCCTGATATCAACAACCCTTTTCAGATGATAATAATTACTGATCAGCAGAGAGAAGCCTATTTTCAGGATTTCATTTCCTGGAAAAACAATCAGGGAATCATCACAGGAATTTTCCTAACTTCGGAGATATATCTAAACTACAATGGAGTAGATAATCAGGACAAGATTCGAAATTTTATCATAGATGCATATCAGACTTATGCAAATACTGAAACTCCATTGGAATATATCTTTTTGGGTGGTGATGATGAAATTATTCCGATTCGCGGATGTTATGGAGCAGTAGGACAAACCATAGATGATTCTATCCCTACAGATATGTATTACTCGGCACTTGATGGAAATTGGAACCTAAATAATAATGATATCTACGGTGAACCGGCAGACAATCCTGATCTTGCTCCCGAATTGGCAATAGGTCGTATACCGGCAGAAACTGAAACTGAGTTTCAAAGATTCTTCCAGAAAAACTATCACTATGTTGATGCTCAATCCTTTGCTAACAACATTGCATATATGTACGGTGAAGCTCTCGATGACATAACCTGGGGTGGTGATTCTAAAGACACCATAATTCCTTACATTCCCGCTGATTTTCACGTTAATACACTTTACGAAAGAGAGAACAACTATGACGGTACCCTTGTGAAGAACTCTATAAATTTTGGACTGGCAATAATCAATCATCTTGGACATTCCAATGAAAATTTTGTATTCACGATTACGGGTTCTGCTGCAGATCAATTAATAAATACTGATTACGGATTTGCTTATTCGCAGGGATGTTATCCTGCAGCTTTCGATGAAGGCACAAGCCAGACTTCAGAATCTGTGGCGGAACGTCTTGTGATTGCCCAGGGAGGACTTTATGCTTTCATAGGAAACACACGTTATGGCTGGTATTCTCCCGGCACTAATCAGGGCGCTTCTCAATTCTTTGACATTGCATTCTTTGATGCATTATTCACTCAGAACCTTCGTCAACTCGGTAAAGCTTTGACTCGCTCAAAAATAATGCTGATTAATAACGTTCTCCAGAATTCTGTCATGCGTTGGTGTGATTACGAACTCATTTTATTCGGTGATCCTTCAATTTCAGTAAAAGATCCCGATAGCTCATTCCCTTTATTGACATTACTCGATACTGATTATGATGACGAAAATGGAGACAACGATGGCAATGTAAATCCTGGCGAAACAATTGATATATATTTCACTGTCATCAATCATGAAGATTGGGGTATTGCAAATAATGTTACTGTAGAAGCCGTCTTCGAAAATAGTGAAGTAATCATCACTAACAATTCTGCAAATCTGGGCAGTATTTTGCCTGGTGAAACAGCAACCAGTGAGATTCCGGTCACTGTAGAACTCCCTTACGAAATGGGATATGAAGGAATAAACTACAGCGTTATAATTAGAGCTTTCAACAACAACTCAGTTGTATATGAAAGGAGTTTTAACTGTCATTTTGATATTAATCTTATGCAATACAACTGGCCATGGTACAATGATCATAATATAAAATCAGCACCAATTGTTTACGATTTCAACAATGACGGTTCTCTGGATGTTATAGTCAGTGATGCCTCAGGCAGTGTAAACTGTTTGGATTATCTGGCAAATCAACAAACGGGATTTCCTCTGCTGTCCAGTGAAAACATACTAAAAAGTACAGCAATGGCTGATTTTAACTCAGACGGAATTGAAGATTTGGTTTTTGCAAGTCGAAATGGTAGAATTTATGCAGTTGATTATCTTGGAAATGAGCTCTTTTCTTATTCAGAATGTGAAACACAGATCACAACTCCTGTTATTGCTGATTTGAATAATAACGATAATTTTGAAATTATAAGTTCTGGAATTGACAAAAAAGTTAATGTAATTGATTCAAATGGTTTATCTTTAGCTGGTTTTCCGGTAGAACTCCCGGCAATAGTTACTTCAGAAATAGCAGCAGCAGACTTAAATAATGATGGGAATTGCGAAATTTTACTTGGGCTACAAAATGGACAATTGTATGCTTATGATTACTCTGGCAATATAGTTGCAGGATATCCTGTAGAGATTGGTTCTACAATATCTTCCGGTATAACAATTCTTGAGAACAAAAAAATTGCAGTCGGAGCTTCAGACAACAGACTCTTACTTTTATCTAATGACGGTGAAATACTATTTGAACTACCTATAAATAGCACAATTGCCAACAGTCCGGTATTAGCAGATATCAATAACGACAATTCAACAGATATTATTTTCGTTACTGCAAATGGTTATGTTTACGCAGTTAATCAGAATGGATCATTACTACCAAACTTTCCAGTTTCAGTATTATCCTCAGTAAGTTATCCACCTCTCATAGCAGATATTGATGGAGATAGTAACCTTGATATTATTGTAGTGAATTACCTATCAAATATCTATGTATTCGATGCTTTAGGAAATCTTGCTGAGTTTGCTCCTATCATAAACAATAAAAACAGTTCTACCCCTTCATCAATTGCAGATATTGATAATGATGGAGATTTGGAGATAATTTCTGGTCTTGACATCGGCGTACTAATAATTGACTCAAAGTATCCGGCTGGTGGACATTCTCCATGGTCGACTTACAGAGGAAGCAGACGAAGAACCGGTTACTATGGAGATACTGATTTTGTATTCAATCACAACAACACAGCACCTACTCTTTCAAATATTCTTCATCAAAACTACCCGAATCCTTTCAGACCTTCTGATAACGAAAGAAGCTCCGCTACCACAATATCCTTTACTCTTGCTGAAAAAGGAGAAGTCAATATCTCGGTATTCAATGTAAAAGGTCAACTTGTTCAGAATCTGACTAAAGCACAATACAATAAAGGTACGTATTCTGTAACATGGAGTGGACACAACAACGCTGGTTCAAAAGTTGCCAATGGAATATATTTCTACAGATTAATTGTAGATGGAAAAGAAACCAGCGTAAAAAAATGTTTATTGTTGAAATAAATACGACTACAGGCTTCTGAATAAGAAGCCTGTTTTTCTCTCAAGGTCGATATCACTAACTGGTTTCGAGTCAATTAATTAAAAGCATATTCGCAACAGTAAAGAAACGTTATTTCCTACATGACAATGGATTAGCTCAGAAGTTGATGATTATTCAAGCTGTCTGGTAACATAATTAAATCTTTTCCCCTTTGTAATAATAACTCTTAAAAACTCATTCAATTTTTCATTTTTAACAATTTTTACAAAACTACCATCTTCAATTGATGCTCTGAGAAAAACCTCTAATTGGCAGAATGACATGCTTCTGCAGCGGTTATATTGGTGTTTAATGTCGGTTAGCCATTTTGAGTAATTATTCAGACTGTTCTTCAATCTCCGTGTATCAATTTTATAAGAATTATAAATTTCCACCATGTGAGTCATTAAAATCATTATCTCATCATAAAG
>JAQVBK010000200.1 GCA_028690365.1 Candidatus Cloacimonadota bacterium | reverse complement strand
GCAAGAAGAGTAAAGTTACTGACTTATGAGTAAATACAGAAAATTTTCACCACAGAGAACACAGGGAACACAGAGAAAAAGCAGTCAAAACATACTAAGATAGCAGCAATTCGCAAAGTTTGAATATTGTCTGTCCTTGTAAGAAACAGAATCTACCACTGTCACAAATTTTCTTTTCTCATCCGAATAATCCTCAAGCTTGACAAAAAAACTTGTCACGGAAAAAAGACATCAAAGTGTAATGGTGCAAGAGTAAAAGGGAATCCCGTGCGAAGCGGGAACGGTCTCCGCCACTGTAATCAGCACTAAAAAGATTGTCAGTCACTGTTTATGAATAGACAGACACTGTAGGTGTCAGTCACTGTTTGAAAGATGGGAAGGCTGACAGATAATCTGCTGAAAGTCAGGAAACCTGCCATTATGCATTGATACCTCTTCGGAAGAAAGATGTATTCATGTCATAATTATACTCTTGCAAATCAGGAGGTAATTATGAAAAACGCTGCCACAATCTTACTTATTCTTGTTTTAATAAGTTGTAATCAGACGACCAACAGTCCAAAAGGAATTATCATCACTTCACCGGAAATCGCAGAACTTGCTGCTCATATTGCCCCTGAAGCCATCATTGCCGTCACTGACGAATGCAATTATCCAGCATTGTTGAACTCGCTTCCCAAAGTCGGAAAATTTGGCGAGATCAATCTGGAAAAAATTGTCAAACTCAATCCGGAAGCAGTTATCACTACCGGTATGGAACAGGAAATTATTACAGAGAAGCTGAAAAAACTTGGCATTAAAACCATCCCTATGTACATTACCTCAATGAATTCAATGCCTGATAAAATAAACGAACTGGCTTTAATTCTGAATAAGCCTGAAAAAGGAAAGATTTTATCAGATAGCCTCAGAAACCTGATAAAGAATCTTGAAAAAAATATCCAGTCCCAAAAACCCACGATCTATATAGAAATCTACAATGAACCTATCATGACTGTCTCCAATGGTTCTCTTGTGGGAGATGTAGTCCGTATGAGCGGCGTAGAAAACATCTTCCCTGAATTGCCGAGAGAATATTGCCGAATCAATCAGGAAGAAGTTGTTGAAGCAAACCCTGATATAATTCTCATTACTTACGAAGGAATCTCTGCTGAAAATATAGCTAACCGTAAAGGTTGGCAGAATATAAATGCTGTGAGAAATCGACGCATCTACACTCCGGCTGATATCAATCCCGATCTCATTCTGAGAGCTACTCTGCGTACTTTTGAGGGAATTGAGGTTATGAAAAAACTTTTTAATCAAAGTGAAAAACAAGAATCGAATAAAAAACAACAAGATCCCAAAATTCTAAATCTTTCTTTGAGTTAATCGGTAGGCTGAAATGAAATTCAAAACAACAATTGTAATAATGTTTCTGATGCTTTTGTTAGCAGCTTTTTCGTATCTGTTTGCTGATGAAAGTGCTCAAAATATTATTACCAACATTCGTCTGCCAAGATTAATTCTAACACTTTTCACAGGAGTAGTCCTGGGCATCACCGGTGCAATCTTTCAGGCAATGTTGAATAATCCGCTGGCAGAACCTTACATACTGGGAGTTTCCACCGGAGCAGCATTAGGCAGAACTATTGCAGCCATTAGCGGTTTTTATCTCATCATGCCTATTTTTGGCTTTGGCGGAGCAGTTCTAAGCATGTTCATTGTTTGGGGAATCGCTAATTATCGAGGTTATTTTGATAACACCAGACTCATTCTTGCCGGAATCGTAGTGGGGATGTTTTTCTCAGCACTCATATCTTTACTTATGTACTTAAATCGTTCAGAAATTAGTGGAATATTCGGAATACTCATGGGTAATCTGGGGCACATTTTTTCCAATAAAGAATGGAATTCATTTCTTATCACTCTGGGAATCTCAGTTGTCTTAATTTTCTACCTTTTTTCAAAAGCAACTGAGCTAAATATACTAACTACCGGTGAAGACTCCGCAGGTTCCCTTGGAATCAAAACTGACAAATTGAGAAAAACTGTATTTTTTGTAAGTTCCCTGTTGATTGGTACAGTAGTCTCTTTTGCTGGAGTAATCGGTTTTATCGGACTTATTATTCCGCACATGATGAGGATGCTTCTGGGCGCAGATGTAAGAAAAAACATGATCAGTTCTGCAATGTGCGGTGCATTAGTATTGTTGATTTGCGATTACATTGCTGCCAATCTGACAGTAGTTGAAATTCCGGTTGGAATTATCACATCTTTTCTGGGAACTCCTTTCTTTGTGTTTATTCTAATCAGAAAAACAGAGTAATGACAAATCCGTAAAAAGTCAGATATGAAATTTTACGGATTCGCCATACTATACTTGAATTTGGATCATTACAAGCAATAGCGTGATTTTGGTGTGTTAACTCTAGTGTTATGTCACCTTCGATCGACACAACACTTCTTGATGTTATGTAACTCAGGCAAATGCCTGATCAACACAACACTTCTGGATGTTATGTAACTCAGGCAAATGCCTGATCGACACAACACTAGTAATTAACTTTTATCTCCTTTATCTCAAGGAATCTTTCGAGATGTTCTCTGATTTCTTCTGCAACGTTGTCCTTGTGTTGATCAAATCTCGGAATATCCAAATCTACGGTGGCAACGCCATCTGCAAAGCCAATGTATTTGACCATTTTTAGCGTAACAATATCTTCTCCCACAGTGGGATAGATTACTTTGCGGAGTTCCTCTTCAATGCTTTTTTTATTGAACTTATCCGGTTCACGGAGATTATGCTCAATTTCATATTTTTTGATAGCAGTGTGGAGTGTATCTACGGCAAGAACAGAACAGTGCATTTTCACAGGAGGTAATCCATCAAGAGCATCGGCAGCATCTTTCCAGGTAATTTGCATTGCTTCCGTAAGAGTTTTCCCTTTTGCAAGATCTGTAATTATTGAGCCAGTAGCTATATTAGAGGCACATCCATATGACTGAAAGGAAATGTCTTCTATGACTTTGGATTCTTCATTAACCTTCAGATAAATAGTTACCTGATCTCCACAGGCAGGACTTCCCTCCGTAGCGATAATATCCGGTTTTTCCAATTTCCCGATGTTGTGCGGTTTCATAAAATGGTCTAAAACTTTCTGTGTATACTGCATGTCTGCTCCTTTATATTCTGTTGTAGAGTGTACTTCTTTCTCTGAGAGTTTTTACGATTCCGGTGAGCTTATCAACTGTTTCATCTATTTCCTGCTTTGTATTAAATCTTCCCAGAGTAAATTTTATTGAACCGTGTGACTGCACATGATTTCTGCCCATTGCCATCAAAATATAATTGGCTTTGAGTCCTGGAGAAGCACAAGCGCTTCCGGTTGCCACCAAGATATTATTAAGGTTGAGCATCATCATTACTGCTTCACCCTCAATGTAGTCTATGGAAATATTGACATTATGTGGAGCACGTCTTTCTCCTCTGGGACCATTTAACAAAGTGTGATCAATACTATTTTCAATCTTTTCCAGAAGATAATCCGAGAGTTCTCTCAGATAGGTCACATTTTTTTCGAAATCGGTAAAAGTCAGTTCAATAGCTTTGCAGAAACCGGCAATAAGTGCAATGTTTAGTCCACCGGTTTGATGTCTGTTAATTCTGGTGATTCCATGAATAACCTGACCCAATTGAATTCCTTTTCTTTGATAGAGAAATCCACAACCCTGAGGACCATGAATCTTGTGAGCACTAACCGACATTAAGTCTATACCATCTTTTTTTACGTCGATGGGAATTTTACCGTAAGCTTGCCCTGCATCAACATGTAAAGCTATATGATGATCGGCTGAATCGAGTATCTCTTTGATTTCTTTCAAAGGCTGAATTGTTCCCGACGTATGGTTTACCAAGGTAGTCATGAACATAATTGTTTCAGGACGAATCTCCTGTTTGAGCTCTTCCAGATCGATAAATCCATCCCAATCTGCACTGAGATAAGTAACCTCAAAACCACTCTGCTCAAAGAAAGCAGCATTGGTGAGAATGTCGGGATAATCCACAACAGAGCAAATGATGTGATTACCCTTGTCGGCATTGGCAGAAATATAACCTTTGATTGCAATATTATTGGCTAAAGTTCCGCCAGAAGTGAAATGAATCTCATCGGCATCAGCATTGACCGAATCTGCAGCAATTTCCTTGAATTTAATCAAATCCTTGTCAATTGCTACTCCCTCTTCCACGAAACTGGCAGGAAAGTAAAAATTTTCTTTCATGTAAGGCAGCATGGCTTCAATAACTTCTTGTGCCGGTTTAGTAGTAACGCAGTTATCCAGATAAATCCTGCTCATAAAATCTCCTTTAAATTGTATCTTTAATGCCTTTTTCCCGCATTATAACATCGTTCAGCGTGAAAGAACCAAGTTGACTCATCAGTGTTTTCCTGATTTCTTCCCAGACCGAATAAAGCCCACAGGAATAGCCCAGACAATATCCATTTATGGTTTTGTGTTTGTTGCAGTTGATTTTTAAGAAGTTTTCTTCTACTGCGGTAATGATTTCTTTTAAAGTAATCTCTACAGATGGTTTTGCTAACCTATATCCTCCCTTGATTCCCCTGGAACTGATTATGAGTTTGCTTTTCTTCAGATCTCGGAACAATTGTTCCAGAAATTTGAAAGGAAGATTCTGTCTGCTGCTGATTTCTTTGATTGAGAGAGGATTACCAGACTCATCAGCTCCGAGTTCCACCATTGAGCGAATGGCATATTCAATTCTAGTGGTCATTTGCATTTGTCTTCTCCAGTTTTTTTAAATTTTCCGAATTCAAGTATAACATAGCTAAATAGTATGTTTTAACAAAATGATTTTTTAAATTTTTTTTTAATTTATGAGGTTATATGATTGATCTGAAAAATGTCTCCGCCGGATACAGTAGTAAACCTGTTATTAAAGATGTCAATTTGCACATAAACAACAGAGGTATAACGGGGATTCTCGGTCCCAACGGCAGCGGAAAATCCACTCTGTTGAAATCCATTATTGATAATTTGCCCTTCAGAAAGGGAGAAATCTCTATTCTGAACAGAAGCATATCTGACTGGGATAAACGTGAATTGGCAAAAATAATCGCTATGATTCCCCAACAGACCGATTTTCAATTCGATCATCTCGTTCGGGAATATATTCTCATGGGACGCTATCCATATCTGGGTTTTTGGGGAACTTACCGAAAAACGGACAGGGAAAGAGCAGATGAAGTCATAGAAACTCTTCAATTAAAACCGCTTCAAGACAAATATTTGAGACATTTGAGTGGTGGTGAAAGACAGCGGGTAATCATTGCCAGAGCATTGGTACAAGAAACTCAGATTATCCTTCTGGATGAAGCTTTTTCTCATCTCGATGTAAACTATGAGATTGAAATTATAAAATTGATCAGTGAAATTGCTGAGAGTAAGAAAATCGTCATGATTTCTCACAATATAAATCTCTCGGCAGAATTCTGCGATGAAATTATTTTTATGAAGAAGGGAGAAATCGCTTTCAGAGGAACCCCTAGGGAAGTTATAACATCGGCTAATTTACAAAAAATCTATTCAACCGAATTGCACATATCAGAAAATGAGATTACCGGCAATCCACAACTGCTATATATCAATGACAAAAATGCATAAACTGCCCGGAATACTGTTTCTTTTAGTAATACTGCTTTCTAATCTACAGGCAAACACTTTTTCTGTTACAGCGAAAGTATGTGATGAATTACTGGAACCAATTCAGGATGTGGTAGTCACAAATGGTACAGTCATCTCCACAACTGACAAGAACGGCAGATTCATCCTGAAAAATATCAGTACTGCTGACAGTATAAGCTTTTATCGTACAGGGTTTCACACTCTCAAGATATCTCCCTCTGCCCTATCGCAACAGGTAGTCATGAAACGGAAAAGCTACCGCTTAGAAAACCTCACTGTTTACGGAAAAATTGAAACCGCAGAAACTTTTTCATCGAACCTGACTGTGATACGAAACTCAGAATTTCAATCAAAAACAGACTTCAACGAAATATTCAGTCGTTATCCCGAGATTGCTCTGAAGGGAACAATGTTGCCGGGAGAAAAAAAAGCTGTAACC
>JAQVBK010000199.1 GCA_028690365.1 Candidatus Cloacimonadota bacterium | reverse complement strand
GGTTAGTTTTATAAACGGAGTCGAACTCCAAAATATAAACAACCTGCTCTGCCCATTCAGGTATGAGGAGTGAAAATAGATGTTGTTTTTCATTGGTTGAGCCTGAGGCGTAGCCTCATAGGTGTTTCATAATCTAAGGGTGTCGTCCTCTATGAATTTTAAAGACGGGCGATCCTGATGATAAGGGCCATATTGAACTGATTGAATTTACAAATAAGTCCAATCTTTTGTATTTCTTGGAGGACGGGGATTACATTGACGAATTAAATTCATTTATATAAGCGACCACGGTTTCGAGTCTGGAAGTACCTGTGAATATAAGCTTCTCAAAGGAACTGTCTCCCCTGAGGAGTTCCAGGAAGACAGGTTTTCAGGAAAGAACGCCTCGATGTCAGCCGCCTGTGGGAGGGTTGGCTTCGACGACCCCATCTATATCTATACTCGCTGAGGGAGGGCATAAACGACTGATACCTCACCTTCTAATCTCTACATAACTCATCCTCCCATGAACCCCATCTCTCCTAACAAGGTCAACAAGCCGAAGCTCCTCTAACTTTTTCAGATACTCAAAAAAGAAAGTATATCCGATATTCAGATCACTCTTCGCACGCCGCTGCGTCTCTTCTAACACAAATCCGTCAAAAATTCCTAAATTTTGAATATTTGCAATTCCCTAAAAATTTCCCAACTATAATTCCGGATGTCCTGAATAATATCAGATTACAAGCCTAATTAAATAAATTTATACTTACAATGTATACAAAATAACAAAGCTTATTTATGTTACTCAACATTATCTCATCAGAGGAACACACATGATGTGGAAAATAGCTGACATTGGGAATGAAATCTTCCATGATTTCTTTGGGGCAGAAGATCTGAACGGTAAAATCATTTATTTCATCGAGGGGGAAATCGAGCCGAAAGATTATGATCCTGTAAATATATTGGCTGATTTTAGTATAGTTAAAAGTATCAATCCTCAGAAATTAACAATCTGTTTCATTGATGGCAACGGAAAATACCAGAGCCTTATCGTGCCGTTGCTTGGAGTGCTTACACCGCATGAGTCTAGGGGTGCTCTGGCAATGAAGGCCCAAAATATATCAGGCTTCCTTCGGTTCATGCCCGAATCCGGCAGTGTTGAGATCTATACCGGAACAAATGAAGGATATATTATCTCATTTAGATGCGGAAACAAAAAAAGCGAAATGATATGCTGCAAGGGATATGAAACACTGGATGAAAAAAGCAAAGCCGAAATAAGCAGCCTTCTTTTTCTGAAAAATGAAAAAGGTGAATATCTTGACTTATCAGAATATCCATCTCGCAAAGTAAGGCTCCTCTCATTAAAAGATGGCAGAAGATACGCTTCAGCCGGATATCCGGTGCAGCTTCTAAAGCTCCTGGATGATGAGGACTCTCTTATCAGAATCAGGGCTGCGGAACTGCTATCAAAAGATATAACAGATATTCCTGATGGGAATATAATTATTTCACTCCTCAAACGGCAGGAAACAGAAGAATCTAAAAAAATAAAGAGAAATCTGGATGATGCAATAAGAAGGATTCTTGACCTGATAGTAAAATCAGCAGATGTAGATACAATTACTTTTCTGATAAAAAACGCACCGCAAAAGCATAAGGAGCTATTAGGTGTCAATCTCTCACTGATAAAGGGGGGGAGTGAATCAGAAGAAGTAATGAGCCTGCTTAAAGGCGAAGATCTCATAAATTCATTCTTTGCAGCGCAATACATTGTCAATTCATGTTCTGTTGAGGGCTGGCAGGAAGTTCTGGATAATTTTAGCAGGTTTGACAGTTACCAGAGAAGGCGGATTACTGCCGATATGTGCCACAATAATCCTGAAGTTTCATTCCGTCTTTTCACCAAAAATCTGAAAAAATCTGAAAATGAGAGAAAAACCTTATTTATTGAGGCTCTACGGACAATTGGCTCTTCAAAAATTCTTCCGATAATAGCTGATTATATTGAATCGGATTCTGAGAATGTTAGATCTGCTGCTGTATGGGAAATTGCAACCATGCAGCATGAGAGGTACAAAGGAGCTTTTTTAATTCCAAAACTGAACAGGATAATCGAAAACGATCCTTCGCCAAAGATTAAGGTCGGGGCTATAAAAGCTGTTCTCAGACTGAAATCAGATAAAAGTCATGACAGTGTTCTAAATGCAGTTTATGACGAAGACGAGTCTGTGAAAAATGAAGCTCTGGAGGGACTGGGTCTGCTTGGGACTCCTGATGATGTTGATGTGATAGCGAAATACCTGGTTGATAAATCTCCGCTGGTTCGTGTTTCAGCTCTTTCTACACTTCAAAAGATATATGAAAAGTATCGTGGTGTTGATATTGACTTATACAAGGATCCTTTTTCTGAATTTGGTAATGAAATTTCAAAGAACCTTAATCCATATCTGCCGGAGATAACAGCACTTCTCTGTGATGATAATGTGAATGCAAGAAACAGAGCCGTTGTCATCATCAGGAAGTGGCCTGCAGTGTTTATTATCAATGGTCTTCTTGAATGTATGAAAGCGAGTGATAAGCCTGAACTTCAGAATAATGCCATAAGGATTCTTGGGGAAATGTACGGGCCTTATTCAGAGCATGAAAACAGTATAGGCGATGTTACTGAATATCTGATTAACGGACTATCAAATGACGATCCGTCCATAAGAAACGGATGTGCCCAGGCACTTGGCAGAAGAAAAGATCCCTGTGCTGCAGAAGAGCTTGAATCACTTTTTATGAAACCGGATGAATGTGATCAGGTAAAAAAGACGGCATTGTGGGCTTATAATAACATAATGAATTATTATAACCATTAAATTGGACTCATCTTATATCTGTTTCCAAAATAGTCAAATTTAATTAAAATCATTTTGGCCAGATATATATAATTTGACAGGGAAAATAACAATTAATCAAATTTAAAAAGATAATTAAGGATTTAATGTGATTTCATGCAGAGATATGGCATATATACCGGGGAATACAATCTTTCCGGAAAAGAAGATTTGGAAGAGATTTTAGAAAAATTTTCCGCACTAAAAGAGTCCAAATATTTTGAATTCGCTGGAGAAATCAGAGATTTCTTCCGCTTTGAAACAGATGAATGCACCAGATTATTAACTGTTAAAGTTTATTTTGGAGAAGAAGGTCAGTATTATGTTCACATTTTAGATCTTCCAAACATGGAATTTTTTGGAGATTGTAATTGTAAGGCTAAGAGTGAATTAATAACGACTGACAATTTACAGGATATAATAAATAAAATAGGCGGACCATGCCTTCTGCACATAAACGTGGATATTCTTGATAACGATCTTGAAAATATCTTCAAAAAAGCAAACGATTCTGATAAATGTCTGATACTTGAATTTTTGGATTCTTGCAAAGGAGAAAAAGTACTGAATTGTCTCTTCAAATTAACAGAATATAATGATTGTTTAGCTAAAGTCGAGTATCCTATCAGAGAATATGGTTTTTTTCTAAATGCAGAGGTTGATCCGGAAGATTTTAGTATTGCTGATTATGCATTCTTAATATTGCTGTCTAGTTCAAATGATCCTATATTTAGAGAAAAGCCTGAGTTAATTGATACCTTTTTAGACGTAATTGATGATTCCAGATTAGTAGACGATTTTATATATGGTTATGATTCATTTGCACTATGCTGGGAGGAAGTCGGTTATGCCTGTGATGATTTTATAAAAATTGCTGTTGAAGTTCTGGGAGAAAATGAAAAATATTGTGATGAAGATGATGATGACGAATACGAGGAAGATAATGATGATTGCGAAGAGGATAAATTAAATTCCGATAATGATTCTGATGAGAAAAACTGTCGTCTTATCTCAAAGATTAGAAGAATAAATTTGAGATTTAATCCTCATGCATCTGAGGGCTGGTAAAAAAAAATAAAATTAATTTTTTTGTTTTACTGTTCTAAACCAAATGTTAACTTCATGAAATGAAAAAATTGACTACAATATTTACTTTTTTTTAAAAAAGAATAAATCCGGTCAATTATACAATATAATCAGGAGAGTTTTAAGTCTGTGTCTGAAGAAGAGAAGCGCCGGCAGCGTCGTCGAGAGATGGAAGAGAGGAGAGCAAAAAGGGCTAAGGATTATACAGTAGTCCGAATGAAACAGTCTACCCTAATCAGGCTGAAAAACTTCAAAACAGCCAGTGATTCAATAAATAATATTATTGAGGATCTGATGAACTATTACGAAGCCAATAATCATTTTATCCACACAGACATCAGAAGATTTGAGGAGGATATGCTTTCCCATAGAAGATTTGAGCACTTTTTCCCTCACACATCAGGGCCAAAATATGAGGATCTGACAATATACAGGCTTTATACTTTTATAATGGACAGTTTAGATGATGTTTCATTCGTTAAAAATGAATATGCTAACGATGGTATAGCCGGTGCACCAAGTTACGTCATTGTTTTCTTTACCGAAAAAAGCAACATTCGCCGGCCATTCCTGCTTATAAAAACATCCGTAGACAAGATCCTCGGATTTTTACCACAAAGGGCCGGAGATAAGATCAGCCTGGCAGAGGAGGAGTTTGTAAACTGGATGCCGCTTTTTGAAGCATTTGAAACTGATTTCAAATTGCAAGAGATGGTGACTGATTATTATTCCAGAAGGGGAGAGCCTCCTGTATTAAATCATGATATTGAATTGTTTATAAATGACAAAATAACTGAAAGCTATGAAAAATCCAGAGGAAATTAAGGCTGATAGAATAATCACCCCCTTATCTCCACATAACTCATCCTCCCATGCACACCATCCTTTTTCACAAGGTCAACAAGCCGGAGCTCCTCTAATTTCTTAATATACTCAAAAAAGTAGGTATAACCTATTTTCAGTTCATCCTTAGCACGCCGCTGCACCTGTCCTGATGTGACACCGGCAGCGTCTCCCTTCTCTTCAGACTCCCTCGCCATCTTGCCGATAAGCTCAAAGAGCTGCCTCTCACCGTTCTTCAGAGTCTTAACTGTCTCATTAACATGCACATCCTTTGAAACCGAAAAGGCCCGGCTTACATCCTCCTCGGTAACAGATGTCCTGGCATCATTCTCCGCATTCATCACAGACCGCTTAATCAGATCAAGGCCGACACGGAGATCTCCTATCTTCATCGAATAGTCAACAATCAGATCAAGGATCTCCCCCGAGACAACATTTGGATAAACGCCCTGGAGGATTCTGGCCTGGTAAATATCATGCATCTCCGCAGCGGAGTAAGGCGGGAAATATACTTCAGACGGTCTGAATGATGACACAACTCCGGCGTTAAGGCCATCTAAAATATTTTTATGAACATCTGACAGAACCGCAAAAACTCCTATTCTGACTCCCTCAAACTCCTGATGAAGCCTCAGAGCAGTAAAAAGTGTAGTGTTCATCGCACTCTTACTGCCCATATAATTAACGTCATCAAGGCAGAGAAGAACAACTTTATTCTCTTCTGCAATCTTTTTTGCAACGGCATAAACGAGGTTCTCAAAAGACAAACCTGCGGGCGAAATTTTAGTGTCGGTAACCTTTCGATAAACTTTCGAATAAATCGAAAACGGAGACCGCTCAATCTGGCAGTTTACATAAACAGTAACAAGCTTTTTTGTGTGCATCTCTGCCTCGGAAAAAAGTTTTCTGAGACATGTTGTTTTCCCCGTCCCCGAAAGTCCCCTGCATATTGTGTTCACCGGCGAACACCCCTTAAGCGCCGGTCTCAGATTATATGAAAGCTCTTTTATCTGCTCATCCCTGAATAAAAACCGGTCAGGAATGTAATCAGATTCAAAGGCTGAAAGATCCCGAAACAGTGTCTCTTCCCATTTCAACAACTGATTCATATTTTCAGGTCACTTTTAAGAGCAGATAAACCTGCAGGCGTTTTACTTTCAGACCGCCCGCAGTGGATTTATTGTGTGCAGTATTTTTGCGGGTTAGATAGTTAAAAGGCGCACTGTGGTTAAAAAGAAGTCTTTAGGTTTGGGTTTTTTAAAAATTATAGAGATGTTTTTGCCTGCATTTTCTCCTCAAGGATCTTCTCAATCATCTGTTTTAGCAGGTCGGGATTTTTGCTGATGTCTT
>JAQVBK010000011.1 GCA_028690365.1 Candidatus Cloacimonadota bacterium | reverse complement strand
GCTCAGACATCTCGGCATTTCCACCAGCATTGTCAGCTATTGGACCAAAGGCATCCATTGCTAAAGTAACGCCCAAAGTTGCCAGCATACCTACTGCACCAAATCCAATACCATAAAGTCCCATTTCAGGAATTGAAAAGCCATGGCTAACAGAAAAAGCAGCCAAAATTCCGATTCCAATGATTATTACTGGTGCGCCGGTTGACTGCATTCCTACAGCCAATCCATCAATAATAACCGTAGCCGGACCATACTCTCCCTGAGCAGCAATACCTCTAGTCGATTTATAGCTGTGAGATGTCGCACGTTCGGTAAAATATCCAATCAGGATACCTGCTGCCAATCCGATTACGCTCGATAAAAAGACACCAAAATAGTACTCGGGTGGCAACATCCATTTGCTTATGAAAAAAGCTGCAATCGCAATGAGAACAGAACTTCCATAAACTCCTTTATTCAATGCAAACATCAAATCTTTTATAGTAGCATTTTCTTTAGTGGAAACCATAAAGATTCCAATTATCGATAAAAATGCCCCAATTCCAGCCAATGCCATTGGGGCAGTTACAAATTTTATTGCCCATTCAGAAATCCATTCACTTCCAAATTTTGATCCCAAATGAGCAACAGCAGCCATTCCAAGAGCAGCTGTAGCCAATATTGAACCTGCATAAGATTCATAAAGATCTGCCCCCATTCCGGCTACATCGCCTACATTATCGCCTACGTTATCAGCAATAGTTGCCGGATTTCTGGGATCATCTTCAGGAATACCTGCTTCAACTTTACCAACCAAATCTGCTCCAACATCAGCAGCTTTTGTATAAATTCCACCGCCAAGTCTGGCAAAAAGTGCCTGAGTAGAAGCTCCCATTCCAAAACTGAGCATAATTACTGTAATTTTATGTAAACTATTTGGACCAAATATTTTGTGTAAAATGAAAAACCATGCGGAGATATCAATAAGAGCAAGACCGACAACAACCAATCCCATTACTCCACCCGCATAAAATGCTACCCTTAATCCTTTGTTAAGCGATACCGATGCAGCTTGAGCAGTACGATTTGAAGCTATAGTGGCAGTATTCATTCCAATAAAACCAGCCAATCCACTGAAAAAACCACCCGTTATGAAAGCCCATGGAATCAATGGATGCAATACCTTTAATCCCCATGCCATGATATTAAAGACAATAAATGCAATTATAAAGAAAATTGCTACGCCCTTATACTGTTGTTTCAGATAAGCAAAAGCACCTTCCCTTACGTACTTTGCAATTTTCTGCATTGTCTCATTTCCCGGATCTTCTCTTTTGACCAAGCGAAACAGTATATAAGAAAAAATCAAAGCTAGAACTGCACCAATCGGAGCAACATACCACAATACAGGAATCTTTTCCATTAACCCTCCCTATATTTAAATTATTTATTCAAAAAGAGCTTCAACAAATTCATCAGGGTTGAAAACTTTCAAATCATCAACAGTCTCTCCCACTCCTATAAATCTTACCGGAATCTGTAGTTGATGCTTTATTCCGATTACTATGCCGCCTTTCGCAGTTCCATCCAGTTTTGTTAACACAATACCGGTGAGATCAGTAACCTCTTTAAAAGTTCTGGCTTGTGAAATCGCATTCTGACCCGTAGTTGCATCAATAACGAGATACGTTTCATGAGGAGCATCAGCTAATACTTTCTTCATCGTTCGGTTCATCTTATCCAATTCTTTCATTAAATTAACTTTATTGTGTAATCTGCCAGCAGTGTCAATAAGTAAAACATCCACCTTCTGATGAACCGCAGCTCTCAAACCATCATATACTACTGAAGATGGATCAGCACCATGTTGTTGTTTTATGATGGGGCAATCAACTCTTTGAGCCCATATTTCCAATTGTTCAATTGCAGCTGCTCTGAAAGTGTCTGCTGCCACCAACATTACAGATTTTCCTTTGTCTTTAAACTGTCTGGCAATCTTTCCAATTGTAGTGGTTTTCCCAACCCCGTTTACTCCTACAAATAAAACGACATGTGGATTGTGAATAATTTGATAGGGAGATTCTAGTTCGTCGGCATAATCTGATTTCAAGATTTTTTTTATAATGTTTTCCAAAGCTGTCTGTACGAGAGTTGGATCTGTAATTTTATTGAGACGAATCTGTTCTCTCAATCTATCAATAATTTCTATACTCAGATCAGAGCCAATATCAGATTGTAGAAGAATTTCTTCCAATTCATCCATCAAATCTTCATCAACTTTGCCCCTGAGCTTAACAGCTTCAGCAATTTTCCCGATAAAATTATTCTTTGTCTTCGCTAATTTTTCTTTCAAATTTTTAATTATACTTAACATAATTACCCTGATTAAAGTCTTTAATATCGCATTATGAATTTACTTACAGATAAATATAGAGAAAAAAAAAGCAGACCTAAGTCTGCTATAATTTTTAGCTGGCAGCGTTTGCTTGTTCTGCCTTCATTCTATTCACAAATTGCGACATCCTGCTTTTCTTTCTTGAAGCAGTATTCTTATGAATAATATTTCTTTTAGCTGCTTTGTCTAATCTTGAGAAGTATTCATTAATCAGAACGTCTTTATCATCTGATGATTGACTGATTCTGATTTTTTTAGCCAAAGTTTTAAGTTCACTTTTAGCTGTATGGTTTCTGATTTGTCTCTTCTCATCTTGTTTCAGTCTTTTAGCACATGACTTATGGTGCGGCATTTTTCCTCCACAATTCTTTTATTTCTTTATTTTTCATGTATTAAACAGTTTTTTCAACTATTTAGCCAAGCAATGGAAGTCAATTTCAAATTAGAGGTTTTATTGTCAACTGGTTATAAAAAAAAATTACACTCAGATTGAATATTTTCCATCACAATCTATGGGAAGAAAAGAGAATGATCCGGTAAAATAAATTTTGCAATATTGTGTGTATTTAAGCATTTAGAAATCTTGCAAAAAAATGGCACGCCCGGAGGGATTCGAACCCCCAACACCTGGAGCCGAAATCCAGTGCTCTATCCAGTTGAACTACGGGCGCAATTGCGATCAATTTTTTCGTCACAGATTTTTTGTCAAATGTTATTATTAATCGTAACCATGACTATTTTGCGATCTAGTCTAAATTCACAACTTCTGCACACAGAATTTTCATCAATTTATCTGACTCTAAACTGAAAATTATTCCCATATTTAATCAGTTTTTGTGAGATTTTTTTATTGATCATTATTTGATTTACTTAATGATACTTTCATTTTTCTCATTCTGATGCTGTTAGGAGTTACCTCCAAGAGCTCATCATCTCCCAGATACTCAAGTGCCAATTCAAGTGTAAATACTCTGGGCGGAGTAAGTTTTAATGATTCATCAGCAACTGCAGAACGGAAATTAGTAAGTTTTTTACCCTTGCATACATTGAGCACCAAATCATTTTCTCTGGTATGTTCGCCAATAATCATGCCCGGATATACTTGCACCCCGGAGTCAATAAACATTGTCCCGCGCGGTTGGAAACTGTGTAATGAATACGCAGTGGCTATTCCTTCTTCCATTGATATAAGGGCACCACGCTTTTTGGTATCGATTTCGCCTTTATAATACTCATATTCATAAAATGTTTGATTCATTATAGCAGTTCCTCTCGTTTCAGTGAGCAACTCATTTCTAAAGCCCAACAGACTTCTAGCAGGAACTTTATATTCAAGTCTTGTATATCCATCGTTTCCACTTACCATATCAAGCATCTCGCCTTTACGGGTTCCCAGCATTTCTATTACTGTTCCGGCATGTTCATCTGCAACATCAATCATAACCAGCTCAATAGGCTCTGTTCTTTTACCATCCAGTTCCCGATAAATCACCTGAGGTTTGGAAACCTGAAATTCATAATTTTCACGTCTCATATTCTCTATCAAAACTGATAACTGTAGTTCTCCTCTTCCTTTCACAAGAAACTCGTCAGGTTGATCAGTAAGCTCTGCTTTGATGCTGACATTTGTTTGCAATTCTTTTAATAGCCTGTCCCAGATATTTCTGGAAGTTACATACTTACCTTCTCGTCCTGCAAACGGAGAGTCGTTAACTTTGAATGTCATTGACAGAGTTGGTTCATCTATCTCAATGAGAGGTAGTGGTTCCGGATATTCTTTGTCTGCAACAGTTTCTCCAACATCAACCTTCTCCATTCCTGCCAGAGAAACGATATCCCCAGCATAAGCAATTTTTGTTTCTTTTTTGCTTAATCCATCATATTCAAAAATTCTTGTTATTCTGTATAGAAGGCGTTCGCCATCTCTTTTCAAAAGCACAACTTCTTCACCCTGTTGAACTTTCCCATTCTTTATTTTTCCGGTACCGATTTTTCCTAAATAATCATTATACTCAATTGCTGAAATTAACATCTGTAGCGGCTTTTCAATATCACCTTTTGCATCAGGTGCTTTGGATAATATCGTTTCGAAAAGTGGAATTAGATTATCATTTTGCTGGTCTAGTTCATACATAGCATAACCATCCTTTCCAGATGCATATACTACACTAAAATCCAGTTGTTCTTCCTTAGCGTTTAACTCGATGAACAAATCAAATACCAATTCCAGTACTTCAGTAGGTCTGGCATTTGGACGATCAACTTTGTTAATTACTACAATTGGTCTCAAACCAAGTTCAAGTGACTTTTTCAGCACATACTTGGTCTGAGGCATTGGACCTTCAAAGGCATCAACTAACAGGAGAACTGAATCCACCATTTTGAGAATTCGTTGTACTTCTCCGCCGAAATCTGCATGTCCGGGGGTATCGACTATATTTATTTTATAATCTTTATAGTGAAATGAAGCATTTTTAGAGAAAATTGTGATTCCTCTTTCTCTTTCTAAATCGTTTGAATCCATAACTCTTTCATTAACCACCTGATTTAATCTGAAGACTCCGGCCTGCCGAAGAGCAGAATCCACCAGGGTAGTTTTCCCATGATCGACGTGTGCAATTATTGCAATATTCTTAATTTTCATTCATACACTCCTCTATTAATTAAACGAAGAGTGACAAACCTTTTTATAACTGTTTTTCGTCAAGGGGGGATAAATTAATAAAAAAAGAGACCTGTTACCAAGTCTCTTAAAAACAATCCGATAGCTACTTAATATCTGAGTAAATAACTTAAATTGAAAGATAGATCAGTAGAATTGTTTACTTTTGTATAAATTACTGAATGTTTAAAGTGGTGATGTGAAAAAAACCTTGTAGTAAACACTGTTTTGAGGTTGGTTATCTTTGCAACATCTCCCTGAAGCCACTTTACTTCTGTATTGTTGGTATCGGCAATTACTCCATAATTCAGGTAGAATTGATTACCCTCACTTCCCTGTTTAGTATATGATAAAATAGTGTCAAAATTAAAACAACCTGCTATGGGAATATTCAATTCTCCTGCAATCTGAATCAAATTACTACCGGCAGGAAATCCCAAACCAATTCCATCATGAGAAAACTTGTTGGGGAGAGCTTTATGCGTATATAACCAGGGTCTGACAGCAGTAGCTTCCAGTGTGAAGCGCACTTTCTCTTTACCTAGCGCAAATGGTTCAATACTTACACCAGTTTGGGCTGCATATTTATTCCCCCACCAGTTGCCAAATATCTCCTTTTTGCGTAATTCGTCCAAAATGATATTTGTGTACCACATAGCCTTATCGAAAATTCGAACATTGCAGCCGGCAAAAATCAAAACATTATCCCTATCCCGTAAATTATGTTCAGTTATTCTCCAAAACACGTGAGGTAAAATGTAATTCGGATCTATACTTCTGCTTCCGTAAATGATTTCTTCCCCAAAAAATAGAGTCACATTTTTACTCGGTCGGTATTCAATTTTATGCAGAACCAGATATTTTTCATCATAGTTTTTATAATCGTAGGAATAATTGCCGGACTCAATAAAAGTACTGTCAGCAATCAGTGTCCCATGTAAAAATGAGAGTGTAAATTTGCTGAAATCAAGTTTCCAGCTAAAATAGCCATATTCATTGCAATCATCATTCAGAATCACACTACCGCCTATATTATTGCCGATATTGAAGTTATCTCTACCGATTGAAAAATCTCCATATTCAGATTTGTATGTGATGAACGCTCTTAGATTGTCGGTAAATATCTTTCCCTGTTCTCTTTTATAGAATGAATCCAATAAATCAGATGATTCAGCATAATCCAAATCTTTGTTAAAATTTCCCGACCACCATTCTCCCCAGAAGAAGAGCTTATTGTTGAGATTGGTGGAAACTTCCAGTCCATTGAGGACAAAATAGTAGTTAGAATCATTTTGAAAAAAATCTCCACCGCTTAGGACTGACATCCTAAACTCATAGGGATATTTCTTGAAACCTCTGTTTCTATAAAACACACTCTCATCATTTCTTAAAAAAGTCTTTTTGATAGAATTGAATATTTTCTGAAAATTTCTCACTGCCAACTCACTGCTAACTTCGCAGCTATCATCAAGAGTATTGAATAATTTGTCATAGTCAATGTCTTCCAGTAAACAGTGATTAGTAACCTGAGATTTGATAAATGTTTTCTCCCAGTTAATGTTGATTTTTTCAGCTACAAGACTGATAAAAAATGAGAAAACTATGAGACATAAAGTAATCTTTTTCATAATATTCCTTTATCTTAGTTAAATAAATTTCTATACTGGTTGAGACTCAATTCTGTGAACATAGTCATCAAGTCTTTCTGGAGGTTCTTATTTATAACTACTCCTTCGTTTTTTACCTTCAAAGAGTTTAAAAACTCTTTTTCACCGGCAACAAAAATGTGTTCTTTTCCGGGTGCCTTACCGGATTCTTTAAGTTTGGTCATTATATCTCCGACCGTTCGCTTAAATTCATCGACTTCCACGAAAAAATCTATATTGATTGCCATGAAGAAATGACCCAATCTGTAAGGTACTTTCTTATCGTTCTCCAAACCCAACAGATCATCCATATAGCTGCCGTTTTGCAAAGCAGCAGACATTATTTCAACAATAGTTGCCAAACCATAACCTTTATGACCTCCCAGCAATTCTTCCTGTCCGCCCAGAGCTAGCAGAGAAGCTTTTTTGGTTGTTAAATCGACTAAAAGTTGTTTTGTATCATTGTGAGATTGAGCCTTATCATCAATAGCCCATCCCGGAGGAGTCGGTTTCTCCTCTCTATCCAGAACCTCAATTTTACCACGTTGTGTAATTGAAGTAGCTGCATCGTACAGGAAGGGAAATTCCAGATTTGAAGGAGCTCCGAAACAGATGGGATTTGTACCCAAAAGCGGAGTTACCCCAAAAAGAGGTGCTATAGATGGTCTGGCGTTTGTAAATGTCATGCCGATCATATTTTTCTTTATCGCCATTGAAGCATAATATCCTGCTATTCCATAATGGGTGGAGTTTCTTACCGCTACACTGCCCATTCCATATTTCTCTGCCTTCTCGATAGCGGTCGCCATAGCTTTGTGAGATACAACCTGTCCCATGCCGTGGTTGGCATCCCAGACTGCAGTTGCCTTGCGATCTCTGACAATATCTATTTTTGTTACAGGAAACTGGATTCCGGCATTTATTCTGTCGTAATACATCTTTAATCTACCGATTCCATGAGACTCAATCCCCCTTAAATCCGATTCGATCAGAACATCAGCACAAATTTTTGCTTCTTCCCCAGGAACTCCCAGTTTTACCAAAACATTTAACATAATATCATAAATGATTTCGATTTTTAGTTTTTTTGTTTGAGGCATTCTATCTCCAATATCTTTTTTAGTTGTAAATAAGATTGTCTGATCCGTTTTTCTCAGAACCATTTTTTCTTTTTAAAAAAATATATCATCAGACCCAAAAGCGATATCATAATTATAACTACTCCCGGATAAGCCCATTTTATTTCCAATTCAGGCATATATTTGAAATTCATTCCATAAAATCCGGCAATAAAACCAAGGGGTATAAAAATTGTGGAGATCATTGTCAGAATTTTCATAATCTCATTCATTTTGTGGCTTTGAGCCGACAGATAGATATCAAACAAATTAGAAGAAAGATCTCTCATTGTTTCAACGGTATCTATCAACTGAATCACATTATCATGAAGATCCCTCAGAAAAGGATTCATTTCATTACCAAGAATACTTTCAGATTCTCTTTGCAGTTCGGAAACAATTTCACGAATTGGCCACACACTTTTTTTCACAAAAATGATTTCTCTCTTTACATTGTGTAATTCAGAGAGAAGCACTTCATTCTGAGAAATAAAAATTTTCTCCTCAATTCTGTCCAGTTTCATACTGTACTGCTCTAACGCCTTGAAATAATTATCAATTACCAGGTCAAACAAAGCATAAAGGAGATAATCTGTCTTCATGTTCCTGATTCTGCCAATTTTTTTCCGGATCCTATTTAAGAGAATTTCAGAAGTTATATCTCCCTTTTCTTCTACAGTGATCAGAAATCCGTTTTTCATAATCATGCTGAGCTGCTTCCCTTCAAGCTCATTATCGTTATTTAGTGCTATCGATTTTAGAACCAGAAAAATTCCATCGTCCCAAAGCTCAACTTTTGGTCTTTGTTCAGTGTTAACTATATCTTCCAGAATGAGTGAATTTATTCCCCAAATTTCAGATAAAGCACTCGAAATTTCTGTGTCGGGAGAGTTTATTATCTGAATCCATTTTACTGTTGCTTCATTATTCTGTAATTCTTTGCTTAGCTTATGCAGTCTCTCTGACGAAAATTTCTGAGAATCGTACTCATTAAAGAAAATACTGACTTCTCCGTTTCCCGAAGGTAACTCCAGATATCCCATACCTGGAGGTTTACCAAAAGCTGCATTTATTTTTTTAAAATTAAGCTTCATCTGATCAGAATTTGTAACGAACTGTCAATACACTTTCCCACTCATTATAACCGGATTTTTCATCTGTATTCAAATCATTAAACATTAAAGATCCATATACATCTGTATTTTCCAAAAAATTAAAAGCAGAACCAATCAGTAAATTAATACGATTGTTTTTACTAGATGAATCATCAGTCATATATGATATTCTGAAATCGGGTCTCATCTTTCGTTCAAAGAATTCGAAACTAGAATTCAAGCTAATTGTGTGTCTGTTTATATTCTCGTCAGACCCTCCGGCACTTTCCTCCTCAGTCGTCGCCAGGGTATATCTGAAACCAAGACTCATTGGGAAATCCGTAAATTCAGTTAAAGTACTGAGTGCAATATTTCTGTTCAGATTTTTATTTTTAAGCGATATCGAATTTGCATTTATATCAGAATAATCTATTGAATTCTTGCTATTCCAGAAATCAATACGAAAATCAGTCGGATAAGAAAAATCTTTCAATTTGTAGCCCGATGAGACATTAAACGAATTTAGTTCTGTTTCAGAAGAACCTGTTTCGCTGTTAGAAGAATTAAAACCAAATCTGAAATATGGCAGATTGGCAGGACGAATAAACACATTCGCAAATAGAGAGACTGTATCGGTGGTATTCTGTTTAGTTTTAATTACGTTATCTGAAGACACATTGATTCCACCAGTAAGAATCATTTTGTTTTTGAATAGAATGACGTTGTCAGTTACTGATAGTTTTCTTATATCGTTCAACATGTTTTCCGAAACTATTGAATAAAAAGCCGGTCCGACCTGTGAATAATTAATACTGAAAAAATTCCGATAAATATTGACCGAACCATACAATTCGTAAGCCAGATTTGATTCACCGGGTTTTATTGGTTGAATGTTCTTATTCATAATAAACAACCATTCAAATTTCTCCGGATCAAAAGGCAGTGAATCAACATCAAGTTCTTTCTTCAAACTATCAGCTGGTATTGCTCCTCCGATAATATTATTGTTATAGAAGCTCATGCTGACACTTGCTCCGATTTTTACCCTGTTTCTTATTGGATGAGCAACAAAATCCGTAGAAAGAATCAGGTTATCTTTGGGAGTTTCTCTTATGGTACCTTCATCTCCCTGAATGAAGCTAATGTAGTCATCTTCATCTAATGATGATATGGCATCCTTAGTTCTAACAACATCTAAACCCCACACAAAAGAATTTTTTTCTCCGACTTCTTGTCTTATACCAAAACTGTTTCTCAGGAAAGTACCTGGTCTATCCAATTCACCGTTATCATTCTTTTTCCCATCTACTACACTTAATACACTTCCATATACAATATTTAGACGATATACCTGATAATCAAGTTTAGCTGATACTCCTCTCAAATTTTTTCCGGCAAAAGAAAACGTACTGAAATAAGGGTTAGTATCACCTAAAACAAGCTTGAAATGAGGGACTTCCATTTCCAGAGTATATCTATGAAACGGTTGTTTCTCTGAAGTATTGAGTGAGCTGAGGAAAACTCTGGAAGCAAACTTGAACCATTTCTCACTTCCCCTTACCTGTAATAACATATTGGCACGTTTGATAGTTTCGTCATCAGAATTGTCCTCATCAAAAGAAGCATTTTTATATGAAGTCTTTATAGTTACATCACCAGTTATATTCATAGGCAGTTTTAACTCTGCTTTTGGTTTAACCGTAGCATTCCAGCCTGGTGAAGAGACACTTTTGCCATGAATAGTCTTTGCGGTAACAGAGAATGAAACAGAACCGGACGTATTTTTCTTCATTTTATACAGAACAATACCTGAACTTATTTGAGCTTTTTTTGATACATCCTCACCATCTACTATCAATGCTATACTGTTAGCATCTAATTTATCTGAAATCGAAAAGTATGAAACTGCAATAACTACATCTTCCCCGAATTCGGTGTCTCCCTCAGGGCTAAGTTTTACAAATCCGCTATCTACTTTGTCAGGCAAATCAGCCAAAATAAGGTAGGGATTGTCACGAGGCTGCATTTCAGGCAAAGTAATTATTCGTCCATCCTTTAAACCAAGCTGGAAAAAATACTCAACTCCCGGTACATCCTTCATGGAGGGTATCAAAGCATCCAGATTATTGGAAGGAATTGCAGGTACACTCAGGGTAGCTACAGAATATTGTCCCTCTCCTATGCTTTTATAAAAAACAGCTACGGACTCGATTTCCTCATAACCTTTCGCCACTGATATTTTTAGCACAGTAATTTCATTTTCTCTGAGAATTAACGGCGGAACATGATCAACTATAACATCCGCCAGAAGAACACTCATAGTCAGGGCAATAATCAATGCATAGATAATCGTCTTCATAATAGCTCCTATTCCAGCTCGATTATTAGCTTCTTTTTCATCTTGTATTTATTTATGAAATCAATCTCCAACTTTTCTGTGGAAGAACCTTCATCTATATATTGGGTTATATCCTGTGGCAGATCTGAATAACTGAATTCCTGAACTTCTATAATACCTCTTCCTAATGAATGAGCTTTGTTTCCATTCTTTAATTCAATTGAGTTAGTGTCATTTCTATTTTTAAACTCCAAGATACCTTTAATTGCGTAGATATCTGTTTCACCATTCTCTCCTACCTGAGTAAGAAATTCAGTACCTTTTACAGAAGCTATCGCAGTCGGAGTCTCTATTGAGTATTTACCAAGTTTTCTTTCAACTTTTGAAAAAACTCCACCCTTCCAGAGAGTTGATTCCTTATTGAGGAGATTGTCCTCTTTACTGGCATTTAAAACCAGATCACTCTCCGGAAATAATTTTATTATGGCACCACCATCTATAAATTTTAGGGCTGCATAAGAATCTTTACCTGTCATCAATCTGTCTCCGGCAGATAACAGACTACCATTCTCCAGTTTCACAGCAACTCCTTCTCTCTCAAGATTTACCGAACCCTGAACTTTCATAATTAAGGCAATTGTTTCCTGTGCAGACATAACTCCTATCAGAATCAGCAGCGAGACAATGATATATATTTTCTTTTTCATGCTAAACTCCTGTATCATTCTATAGTTATTGACTTTATTTCCATAGTGTTGGAATTTATTTTATCCAGAATTTCCTGTAATTCTTCAATAGTCAGTTCTCTGGAACCAAAATATATTTTACCTGTAGGAGAATATCCAGACTGCAATAATTTATCCAGGTATTCTCTAATTTCCTGATTTGACATGTTTAAGACTGCATCAAGAAAAGTTTTATCATTTACTTCCGACCCCTCATCTGTTATACGGAAATAAAAAAGTTCGCTGTCAACAACGTCATCCCCGCTTCCAATAAGGGATATAAGCCCTGCAGTTACTCTCCAGGCATACAGTCTGCCGGGTTCCAATTGAGGAGCGTCTACCGGATATATAAAGCTACCGGGCACATCCTCTTCAGAAAATGTTTCGGTAAAGAAAACTTCGAGATTGTCGGGATTATCAATTAAATCATTATCTTCTGCCAACTCATAAATAAAGAGCGTACATTTAGACATGTTGGTAACCCAAAGAAAATTAGGATACTGAGTCATAACATCCACATTACTTCTGACTGAGGATGCTCCGGGATATATCAATCTCAACGGAACCGGATTGCTTATTATCAAAGTAAATGTTGCAGGTTCAGACAATTGATAATCATTCATATCTCTAACTAAAACAGTTATCTGATAAATTCCATCCGGGAGAGCACCAAGCTCAAGAGCTTTGTCCTCAAAATCATCATTAATAAAGTCATTTTGATCGAAATCAACGTCAAATTTCAGACTTGAATTATTGAAAACATCATTACTGTTAATCACTATTTGTTGTCCAGCTACTAAAGGATTTTTAGACTTGGCCAGGACGTTTTCAACAATTGGAACTTGATCCCATGTAATAGTTGTCACTAACTGGTACTGACTAATATCCTCAGTTCCAGAATTAGTTAGGGTAGCAGATGCAAAAAACGGCATCTGAATATCGTCAGGGTCAAGACTCCCCACAGGAAAATAGTTGTATGTCATGGTTGTTGGGTTGAATAGCAACTCAACATCGTAAGCCATAAGACTTACCGACAAAATCAATAAAATAGTCAATAATCTGAGTTTCATGATATCTCCTTGTTGTCAGATGTTTTTAAGTATTTTTTCAATCAACATGTTAAAAGTTAAACCTGCCTGAGCAGCAGCCATAGGAACAAGACTCAAAGAAGTCATCCCGGGAAGAGTGTTTACTTCGAGAAAATAAAACGTTTTGCCATCAAATCTGAAATCCACCCTGGCATAATTAGTACAGCCCAGAGCAGAATAAATTCTTTCTGCATAATCACAGATTAATAAGGTTTCTTCTTCGGAAAGTTTAGCTGGAACGATATATTCGGTTTTGCCTCCGGTGTATTTGTTTTGATAATCGTACCATCCGCTCAGAGGTTTAATCTCAACAACCGGTAAAGCTTCTCCGTTAAGTATCGTAACTGTAAGTTCTCTACCGGGAATATACTCCTGAACAATAACTCTTTTGCTGAACTCTGCAGCAGCATTTATTGAATTACTAAGCTCCTTCTTGCTTTCTACTTTATAAATGCCAACTGAAGAACCAGCATCATTTGGTTTGACAATAAGGGGTAATTTAATCTCAGATTCAATAAAATCAACATCAATTATCTCCCCCGAGTTAATAGACATTTGTTTAGGAGTTGGAACTCCACAATCTGATGCAATCAGTGAAGTTACATATTTATTCATTGCCAGACAGCTAGCTTCATATCCTGAGCCTGTAAATCTTATTTGTTCAGAACTCAATAATGCCTGTAATACTCCGTTTTCACCATCTCCGCCATGAAGAGCAATAAATACAGTAGAAGGTTCGTTTTGTTTTATTCTCGTAACTAGTTCCGTATTGCTGAGATAATCAGCTGGATCCATGGTAATTACTTGATACCCGAGCTCTTCCAAAGCCGATCCAACAGCATTTGCAGATTTTAGGGATATTTCCCTTTCCGGCGATACTCCACCTTGAAGTAAAATAATGTTCTTTTTCGATTCTTCTTGTTTCATAGTCTCCCACATCAAAACATCTCATTTGTCTGACTTAATTTCTATCAATAACTACCAAGTTTTGAAGTCAAGACAATATTTATGAATCCTGAAAAAAGTTTTTTTATTGTATGTTTATTTATCACAGTCAATTATTATGACTTAATTATTGAAATACGTCGAATTTCTATTTCTGAGTTTTTAACAAGAAAAAAATTCTTTAGAATTAAGCATCTTCAGTTATTGCATTCCACTTCATTCATAAATTTCTCAACCTTTTTTTCTGAAACAGCATTAGACCATAGTCCATTTTCTTTGAAAAAAGACCCGATTATAAAACCATCTGCATAGTCCTTGTAATTTCTGAAGTTTTCTCTGGTTATTCCTGAGCCTACTATAACAGGTAGATGCGACTTTTCTTTTACTTCTACAATTTCGTTTAAATCTGCTTCCATTCCTGTTGAGGCACCTGTAACTATCAATCCGTCACTCAGGAAGAATTCGGCTGCTTTTGCTGTTTCAGCTAACGTGACGTCAGAGGTGATACTGTGTGCCGAATGTTTCTTTTTTATGTCAGTCAGAATAGCAATATGCTCTGCATTGAGGTGTCTACGATATCGTAAAAGTTCTCCGGCACAAGAATCGATATATCCCTCATCCGCTACATGACCAAAGACAAATCCTTCGACCCTTACAAATTCGAGATTTGCAGCTTGTGCAACAGCCAAAGCTTCTTTGTTTGCTGCAGCTAGTATTTGAATTCCCAGAGGCACACTCACTGTTTGTTTGACAGCTACAGCAACTCTGGTCATACAAGCTACAATTTCTGGACCAATTTTTCTATTCAAATACGGAATATCATGCATATTCTCAAGCATAATGGCGTCTACCCGATATTTCTGAAAGATATCTGCTTCCTTTACAGCAAATTCTACAATCTCATTTATTGAAAACCTGTTTCCAGGAGTACCCGGCAAAGCTTGAACATGAATCATTGCAATAACAGGCTTTTTCCCTCGGAACAACTGATCCCATTTTGTCATAATTTCTCCAACAAATAAAAAGGCTCAGAAAACTGAGCCTTTATGTTATTAGATAACTAGTTATTCTGTAACTCGAATCACAATATCTTCACTTACTTCCGGGAATCTGGAGAATTGTGCTCCTATCTGTGTATCTCCCGGCTGACTACCGGACTGATAAACAAATGTTGCCAGACCATCTGAATTGGTTAATACACTATCTAAAGATAGTGTTCCTTCTCCAGCCATTATTTCAAGATCAATATTCTGACCTGATATATTATCGGTTGAACTCTCCAGAGCTATCGTTATAGTAGTACTGCTGTTAACAGAGACTGTGTCAGGTTGAGCTGACAAAAATATATTTGGCATATCCAGTACATAGATTGAGATGGTTTGTTCAACACTTGGGAATACTTCCATCTTTGCAGTTAGTTGTACCCATCCAAAGACTGAATCACTAACAACATATTCTGCTTTCAGATATCCGTTCTCATCAGTATAGGCAAGTAATGAGCTTCCAGCCCCAATTATTGTTCCCTTTTCTGTGTCATATTCAAAGTTTATCTGTCTTTCGGAAATGTATGAAGTGTTTCCTGTAAGCTGAATTTCAAAATCGCAATGATCATAATCTGGATGTTGATACAGGGTATCTTTTAGCGAACTAAAATCCATTTCAGGTTTATCATTACCGCGATTATCACAAGAAAACAAGCAAAGCACTGCGAAAGCAACTAACATAAATACTATGATTCTACAACACATATAATCTCCAAGCTATATTTCTGAGTTAATAGCATCTATCCACTTAACTGCTTCTGTACCGTATTCTTTATCATTTTTAAGTAATTCAAAATTCTTTCTAGCATTTACTTTTTCACCTTTGTAATACTGAGAAAGTGCAATATAATAAGTGGCTACATTTTTTTTATCTGAAGCTTTTGTTTTCAATTTTTCGGCTAATTGTATTGCTGTATCATATTTCTTGTTATTGTAATTTATAATAAGAACTTTTAAGGCTATATCATTATCATATTTCAGTTTAAGTGATTCATTAAAGTACTGAACAGCTTTATCAATTGTGCCAATGCTTTCATACAATGCTCCAAGATTAACATAAACCTTTTCCAGGATTTTGTTCTCAGGTTTTGTCTTAATGAATTCTTCATATGTCTTTATTGCACTTTCATTATTACCCAACTTTACATGAGCAGCGGCAATATTCTTTAATACATCAGTATCTGATTTTAAAGAAAAAGCTTTCTGAAACCAAACAAGAGCATTTTTGTAATCATTTATCTCAGAGTAATTTTTTGCTAAAAGCTCATATGATTCAAATTTACCATACTTTTCATTGAATTCCAATAGAGTTTCTATTGCTTTTTGAGGATTTTTTAAGTTTTTCCGATAAACAATTGTGATGTTTCTAACGGTTTTGAAATTTCCCGGATTCATTTTATTATCAATTTCAAAGTATTCTACTAATTTTTCATAGTTTTTTGCTTTGCTGTAAGTTAATATGCAATTCTTTACCATATTAATTACCTTATCATTAATTGGGTGACCCTGCTTTACTGCTTCCTGATATTTTTCCAAAGCCAATTCGTATTTTGCTCCTGCCCCATTATAGTCATTGCTTGTGAATAATGCATCACCTTCACTGGCAAGCATATTACCCTGTTGTTCCAATGTTTCCTCACAAATTGCCATTAAAGATATTAACAGCATTGCGATAATTAATAATCCAATCTTCATATTACCTCCATTTTTTTTAATTAGCTCTAGGGTGATATTTCTTATAATTCTCCCTGATAAATCTTTGATCAATATTTGTATAAATTTGAGTTGAATTTATACTGACATGTCCAAGCAACAGTTGCACAATTCTGAGATTTGCACCATTTTCGATAAGATGAGTTGCATAAGAATGCCTCAAAGTGTGAGGTGAAATTCTCTTGCTGATTCCTGCTGCTATAACAGCATCTCTAAGAATATTCCAGATGCTCATCCTTGATAGTTTTCCTCCTCTTCTATTGAGGAACAGAGAATCATCAGAATCTGGATTCTTTAGTTTTGACCGACTTTTACTAATGTACACATTCAATAATTGTATAGTTGGAAAAGAAATCGGAACTGCCCTTTGTTTTCTTCCTTTTCCAAAAACTCTTACAATTTCTTCTTCTTCCGAAACATCATGAATCGTAAGATTTACCAATTCACTTACTCTGATTCCTGTAGCATAAAGCGTCTCTATGATTGCTTTATTGCGAATTGTCAGTTCATCTGTTTCTTCGAGACTATCCAGCAGTTTTTTTGTTTCTGATTGTGTTAGAAAATCAGGTAATTTCTGCGAATATCTTAAATCAGGAAAATCATTAAGACTCAGACTAATCTGAAAATCTTCTTCCTCAATAAAACCAAAAAAAGCTTTTAAAGAACTACGTTTTCTGTGGATAGTAGAATCTGAAATTCCCAATTTTCTCAGGCTGCTGAAATATTCTACAATTTCAATATTCTCGACTTTTTCGGCATTCTGATCAATTTCATCAAAGAAAAATTTTAAGTCGCTCAAATAATTTTCGATTGTATTATCAGTCAATCCCTTTTCTACTCTAAGATAAGCCTTAAAACTATTGAGAAGTGACTGATTATGAATATTCATATTTCAGACAGCTTTGTCAAAGCTTATTGATTCTGATAATTTGGAGCTTCTTTTGTTATAGTAACGTCATGCGGATGACTTTCTTTCAAACCGGCAGCACTGATTTCGATAAATTTTGCATTCTTTTGCAGTTCATTCAAATTAGCAGCGCCAACATATCCCATACCGGAACGTAAACCACCTATCAATTGATACACAATATCTTTGACAGGACCTTTGTAGGCTACCATGCCCTCGATACCTTCAGCAACCAGCTTCTTTTCATCAGTATTCTCCTGAAAATAGCGGTCTTTGCTTCCACTCTTCATAGCACCTATCGAACCCATTCCCCGATAAGTTTTAAATCTTCTGCCATTGTATATTACAAACTCTCCCGGGCTTTCATCGCTGCCTGCCAGAAGACTGCCTAACATTATGGTTTCAGCTCCTGCCGCTATTGCCTTAACAATATCTCCTGAATACTTAACTCCTCCATCGGCAATAACAGGAACGTTGTGTTTTGAGGTAACTTCAAAAACATCCATGATTGCAGTTAACTGAGGGACACCTATTCCTGCTACTACTCTGGTAGTACATATAGAACCGGGACCGATTCCAACTTTTACTCCGTTAACCCCAGCATCTACAAGAGTTAGTGCAGCTTCAGATGTTGCTATATTACCGGCAATAATTTCTACTGATAGTTTATTTTTAATGGCTTTTATTGCTTTAAGAATATTCTCATGATGCCCGTGAGCTGTATCAATGACTATAACATCTACCCCTCTTCTGTCCAATTCTTCTGCCCTTTCCATGAAATCACCGGTAGTTCCGATTGCAGCCCCTACCAATAATCTCCCCTTTTCATCTTGAACTGTGTTGGGAGAAGTAATTTTTTTCATAATATCTTTAACGGTTATCATTCCTGCAAGAAAACCCGCTTCATCAACAACAAGGAGTTTCTCAATTCTATGGTTGTGTAGTATTTTTTTTGCTTCTTCCAGGCTGGTTCCTGTTTTGACAGTAATCAGATTTTCTTTGGGAGTCATAAGCTGAGCAATTGGGATGTATTTATTTTGGCAGAAGCGTAAATCACGGTTTGTCAGGATTCCAACTGGTTTTTTTCCTTCAACTATGGGGAATCCGCTAATATTATACTTTTCTTTTAATTCCATAGCCTTTTCAACTGTAGCATCAGGTGGAAGAGTAATTGGGTTATTAATAACCCCGCTTTCATATCTTTTTACTCTGTTAACTTCACGGGACTGCTCTTCAATGGATAAATTTTTGTGGATTATTCCTATTCCACCTTCGCGAGCTATTGCAATTGCAAGTCCTGATTCCGTAACTGTGTCCATAGCCGCACTGATAACCGGAATATTAAGTTTGATATTGGTAGTCAATCGTGTTCTCAAATCGACAGTTGCGGGTAAAACTTTGGATTCTCGAGGAATCAGTAAGAGATCGTCAAACGTGTATCCTTTCTTGATAATTTTGTTTTGCACTGAAATCTCCTTGGACTTTTGATTTAAAAAAAAAGTGACCGTTTTTTTGTCAAGGCTTTATGAATGAGCATCTATAAAAGTTCACATCATCAAATTCTATTGTTTATCGAAGGTTTTGTTGTCTTCTTCTTCAATTATTCTGGCATCAGTTTTTATCTCTTTGTTGGGATCATATTTTCCCTTATTTTCGAAATGCATCTTTTTTTTGTCACTTTTCCAGAATAAAATCACAAATAACGGAATAGCAACATACCAGAACCTCATTGCTAATTGCAATACAACTACACTTAATCTGAAAGCAAACATTAATATTAGTAGAAGTATTATCAGAGCATGCCATAATCTAAATCTCATAATTTCTCCAATCCTGTTAATTTACAATCATTTAATTCATTTTTCTTAAATTGTTACATTACTCTTGAAATCATATTCCAGAGATTTGATTCTTCTCAATGCTTTTTGTTTGATCTGTCTTACTTTTTCCCGGGTAATATTCATTATTGATGAAATTTCTTTTAAACTCATCCCGTCATTGTAAAGATAGTTTAAAACCTTCAATTCTACTTCTTCCAATTCTTCAGGAAAGGTTATCGGCTCTTTATTGATTGGAGCAATTGGTTCTGACAGATGTTCAGGTTCATTATAATTAATCGGAATTTTCTTTTCGTTACCAACTGCCTGAAGTATATATTTTTTTATCCAGAAAACGCTATAGGTTGAAAATTTCACATCTCTGCCCTGATCAAAATGTTTCTTAGCTTCAATTACACCTATTAAACCTTCCTGTATCAGGTCTTCCATGGGAATACCGGTAAACAGATATTTTTCAGCAATGCTTTTAATCAATGGAATATAACTTTCAATATCTTTAATCATACCTTCCTCATATCAAACTAACCTTTTCAATTGACATTTTTTTCAGTATAGAAATTTAGTAAATGAAAAAGGTGACAAGTATGAACTATCTGGTCTGTATTGTAGAAGATGAACCTGACATCTCTGAATTGCTTGCTGTAACATTGAAAAAAGCAAATTTTCTTACTCGCTGCTATCTTAACGGCAATGATTTTTTGTCTAACCTTGAAAAAGATAATCCATCACTGATAGTACTTGATCTTATGCTTCCTGACATAGACGGTTTAGAAATCTGTCGTTTGATTAGAAATAATATTAAAGGTAAAAATATCCCGATAATCATGTTAACTGCAAAATCTGATGAAATTGATAAAGTACTCGGTTTAGAATTAGGGGCTGATGATTATATTACCAAACCTTTCTCCCCAAGAGAATTAGTAGCCCGTATAAAGGCAGTTCTTCGCAGAAAAGATTACTCGGAGACTGAGAAATTTATCGATATTGATGGAATTATCAAAATTGATCCCGGAAAATTTGAAGTATTTGTTAATGATGAAAAAATAGAACTGACTTCAACCGAATTCAAACTCTTGAAACTGATGGTACAAAGAAGGGGCTGGGTTTTTTCAAGAGAACAAATGCTGGATTACCTCTGGGGTAATGATAAGATAGTCTTGGATAGAACTATAGACGTACACGTAAAAAATCTCAGAGACAAATTAGGGATTGCCAGAGATTACATCAAAAACATCCGCGGTGTCGGATACAAATTTGATTGAGAAACTATCATGAAAAAATCATTCTTCTCTCAACTTTTTTCTGCGTTTTTGCTTGTTATCGTCACAATGTCCGGAATAACAATCTTCTTTTCGTACAGAAATTTCAAGACAGAACACGTTAATACTTTATCAAACCACTTATTTCAGATTTGCAAGATTGTAGAAACAGTTTCTAAAGATTATCTGTTCAATTCAGATTATACTAATCTAGATAAATTTATCAAAGGACTTGGGTACAAAATTGATGAAAGAATTACAATAGTAGACGCTAATGGAAAAGTTCTTGCAGATTCAGACGAAAATCCATTACTCATGGAAAACCACGGAGGAAGATTAGAAATATCGACTGCACTGAAAAATGGTTTTGGTTCATCACAAAGGTACAGTAAAACCTTGAATGAAGAAATGCTCTACATAGCTATCCCAATTTTTGATGGAGATAAAACAATTGGAGTTGTTCGAAGTAGTATTTATTCAAACAGTATTGAATCAGCCTTAAAGAGTTTTAGGCGCAAGATTATTATTACCGCCATTATTCTTATCTCAATTTTTTTAATTATCGCATCCTGGTTTACAATAAACATCACAAATCCTTTAAATCAGTTAACTGAAGCTGCATTGAAAGTATCTAAAGGTAATTTTTCACAAAAAATAATTCTCAAAAAATCAAGCGTCTTAAAAGAATTCTCGGACAATTTCAACTCCATGACTGATCAGTTATCATCATCTTTCAGAAAAATAACATCTCAAACTGACGAACTGAATGAACTTGTCGAATCTATGCCTCAGGGAATAGCAGTTATCAGCAGCAGTGGAAAAGTTTTGAGAATTAACAAAAATATTAGAACTATCTTCAATATTCCCGATATCTTCATTCATTCTGATTATTGGACTCTGTTTAAGAATAATTGGATAAATGCACTTATTGAAAAAACCCTTTCTACATCCCTGAGCCAAAATTCTGAAACCGAAATTGATAATGCCACTTACCTCTGTTCAACCAGTAATGTCCTAAATGACAGAACCATTCTTATTCTTCTGGATGTTTCTGAAATAAAGAAGACAAAACTGATTAAACGGGATTTTTCCGTTAATGTCTCTCACGAACTTCGCACGCCTCTAACTGCCATTAAAGGTTTCCTTGAGACTCTTGAAGATGGAGTAAAAGAAGAATACTCTCAATATCTGGATATATTAAAAAGGCACACTGAAAGATTAATTAACATAGTTAATGACTTACTTACTCTTTCAGAACTAGAAAGAGATGACTCTATTCTTTGTAAAGAGAATGTAAAAGTTGAAACAATCGTAAGTAATGTCACTCAGATTTTTCAGCATAGACTCAAAACAAAAAAAATTGAATTATTCATCCAGATTGAGGAGAATCTCCCGCCTCTTTTTTGTGATCCGTTTCGTATGGAACAAGTACTTATTAACCTGTTTGATAATGCATTGAAATATACTGAAGTAGGCAAAATAACCATTCAGGCAAACAGAAAAAATGAAGAAATTGTCATTTCGATTATTGACACAGGAATTGGTATTGCTGATGCACATTTTGACAGAATCTTCGAAAGATTTTATGTAGTAGATAAATCCAGATCACGGAAACATGGAGGAACAGGTCTCGGATTATCAATAGTCAAGCATATTGTCGAATTACACAAAGGCAGAATTGTTATAGATAGCACAGTAAGTAAAGGAACTGAAGTAGAAGTTTTCATTCCCCTTGGCAGTAATTCAGAATAGATTTTTCTTTACCATTACAAAATCATCCGCAATAAATCATTTTGTAATCAGGTTTTTCTTGTTTCCCTGAGCTTTTACAATTACCGCAACCTTATTAGGCAAGCATATAAGCGGCAGATTATTAGTCCATCCTTGTTTCACACAAACCTGATTCAAACAGTCTGATTCTTTTATTCTGACTCTTCCATCCCTGATTTCCACTTTCATTTGCACTTCATCGATATTATAAATCATATCTTTGTTTAGAGGTAATAGAGCAATTGTTTTTTCTCCGAGGATTATTTCTGCAAAACCGTTTTTCTGTTTGAAATTTTTCATTATCAGATAAACTGAAAAAACGGTAATAACAGTAATCAGAAAATAATCTGCGAGTCTGAGAATTCTTAGCGGATATGCAAGTTTACCGATTTTCCCCCTCAACAGAAGACTCCACGAATTAAAGTTCCGCAGTTAGCACATCTATTTCCACTTAAACCAATTATTTTTGTACTGTACAATCTTCTTTCAATTAATAGATTTGAGCAGTTTGGACAAACAGTATCATTGTTTCTGTCTGATTCAAAATTTCCAAGATAGACGTAGTGCAGTTTTTTTCTGGCAATTTCATAAGCTTCCATCATTGTTTTTGGTGAGGTTGGTGGCGACATAAACTCATAGGTTGGGAAATAACGTGAAAAATGGATTGGGATTTCTGAGTCAACAGAAGCCAGAAAGTCTACCAATGCTGTAATTTCAGCAGTTGAATCATTTTCTCCGGTAACCAGCAGATTAGTAATTTCAACATGACATTGCTTCAGTGAAGCCAGGATTGTTTTTTTTACCGGAGCCAGAGTGCCGGAACAGATTTTTCTGTAGAAAACATCTGAAGCTGATTTTAAATCAATATTCATTGCAGAAATGTATGGTAACAGCATTTCCAGTGGTTTCTGATTAACATAACCGTTTGTAATAAGTACAACACTAATATTTTCACTTTTAAGAACCAGAGAAGTATCATAGATAAACTCATACCAGACAAAAGGTTCAGTATAAGTAAAAGCTACGTGTTTAATTTTTTTTTCGCGGCATATCGCCAAAACTAGTTCAGGAGTTATATCGAATGTCCGAGATTCCAACTGACTAATTGAGTAATTCTGGCAATATTTGCAATCAAAATTGCAGTTGTTGGCAGCCAGTGACAGAATCTTTTCTCCCGGATAGAAGTGGTATAGAGGCTTCTTCTCCATAGGATCTTCATTAATTGCAACTGTTTTACCGTAATTTAATGAATAAAGCTTCCCCGATATATTTTTTCTGCCTCTGCAAATTCCCAGTTCCCCATCACTCAAAACACATCTATGAGGACACAGCTCACAGACAACCTTACCTGAGATTTTTTTTGAATAAAACATTGCTTCGTGCATTTCATCTCCGCGATAAACTTTCAAATAAAAGATCTCATTTTCTGATAGATATTGTTTCGATTTTATCTTTTCCGATGAGGATTCCTGAAGCTCTATCTCCATACTTCATGCCTGCATCAACTCCGATAATCTTATCATCATAAAGAAACGTTATGCTGTCACGGGTTGTATGACCTACAATTATTCTTTCCACATTGAAGAATTCCAGTATTGAATCAACTTCATCGTCAAATAAATCTTTTCTGAAATATCCCCGATACCAGAAAGGACCTTTTTTCCCAAAGAGCAAATCAATGGCAGATTGATCTTTCGTTTCACCTGAATTGATTTCATTTCTCACCATATTGTTGATTTGATCAATTGTAAATTTCTCGCTCACTTCCGGACTTATCCCACCGTGCACTATCAGGTAATTGTTCATTCTAATAATAGTATTCTGCTTTCTTAGCCATCTGCCCAATTCAGAGTTTTTCCCGTATAATTCTGAAACTTGTTTTTTTTGCAGTTTTGATGAGGTATAATATTTTTCTGCAACATAACGGGAATCTTCTTTTATCAATAAAATCTCATGATTACCTAGTAGCAGCTGAACAGATCCGTTCTGATTTCTTGCTTCTTCTTCCAGCCTGTAGATAAGCCAGTAGCATTCGGTAACAAATTCTCCTCTATCGGCAACATCTCCGGCAATAATCAAATGATTATCACCCCAAATCCATTTCCCTGATTTGTCTACGATTCCGGCTTTTTGCAGCAACTGGAGAAAAACTTCATATTGTCCATGTATATCACTGACAACGAATATTTTAGTGTCCTTAAAATCATAGTCTGCCCAAGGAGTATTCTTCTCATAAATCTTGAAATCAGACTGTTTTTCATAAGGAGTTACAATCAAAGTTGAATCTACTATACTAAAAACCTGAACTGATTCTCCTTCATAATAAATGTAAGGACCATCAGTGAATGAGTATGCTGAGATAAAAACAAATGCAATTATCAAAACAATATATCTTTTCATAAAGCATTCCTCCTGATAACTTCAAGATTCTTCTGTAGACTGTTAGAGAACTGATTTAAAACCTTTTTTGCATTGAGCCCCATAGAAATTGCTTCACCGTAATTATTGAATAGATACAGGATTTTATCTTTCAGTTTGCTGTTCTCACAAACTATAATAGCATTATTCTTTGCAAGAGTAATAACAGATTCTTTACAGGATGCATGGAATTGTCCGATAATTATCGGTTTTGAATAAAAAGCAGGCTCTAATGGATTATGTCCGCCAAAATCAAAAAAACTCCCACCCACAATTGCCAGGTTGCTGATAGCATAAAATTTGTTCAGCACACCCATTTCATCGATTATCATGATATCATCAACCTTGTTTTCCGAGTATTTACTAAAAGAGAAATCAATCAAATTGTAAATCTCTTCCAACCTGTTTAAGTGACGCGGTACTATAACCAATTTCAATTTTCCAATCTGTTGCTGAAGTATTGGGAATAAACTCAAAATCAATTTTTCTTCACCCGGGCGTGAACTGCCCCACACAATAACAAAATCTTCATCCGTAAAACCCAGATTCTTTCTCTCCAAATTTGAATTATAGTCCGGTAGTGTAGATGAATACTTGAGATTGAGATTATTGGTCACGTTACTGAAACCAAGCTTTTGAAATTTTTTGGCATCCGGTTCGGACTGTGCACTTACTTCTTTAATTGGTTGCCAGAGCAATTGCCAAATTTTTGCAAATTTAAAATAATTTGGTAGCGATCTATCAGAGATTCTTCCGTTTACTATAATCATTGGAATATTTCTTTTGTTGGCAAGACTCAACATGTTTGGCCAAAATTCAGTTTCCACCAATACAATTAAATCCGGTTTGATTACCTCAAACAGATCTTTTACCTGAAAATAGAAATCGTACGGATATCGAAAAACAAAAATAAGTCTCTTCTTTGTGTAATCGGAAAGATTCTTTTTTGCTTGGCTTAGTCCAGTCTTAGTCATTACTGATAAAAAAACTTTTTCATTCCTGTTTGTTTCACAACAAGTCTTTAGTAATTGAGTAACTGCATTTACTTCTCCTACTGAAGCAGCATGAAACCAGATTTTTTTGGAATTTGCAGATTCAGGGTTTAACATTATATCTTCGGACAATTCAGCTTTGATCTTTTTGTGTGAAAAGATTATTTCTTTGAACTTTTTACTACCGAAGACTTTGATAAAAAGAGCCGCCAGTCCGGTTAAGCACTCGAGTTTAAAAAGAACAATTCTTAAAAATAATTTGTAGAACATTCCAATCAATTCATCTCAAATTAAATCTATCATCATTTGGAGATTAGTCCAAGATAAATATCATCTGTAACCTGAGCAACTTTGACTGTTATTTCATCAGTCAGTTTAAAAATTTTGCCGGTTTTTTTAGCGGCAACTGTCATTCTTTCTTCCATAAAGACATAATCATCATCACCAAGTTGGCTTATTTTAAGTACTCCAGTTACAGGGAATTTATCGAATTCCACAAAAATGCTGTTTTTATTCATGTTAGTAATTATTCCGGTAAAATCTTCGCCAACTTTATTTTTCATGAATTGTAATCTGTTAAAATCATCCACCGCTCTCTCAGTCTCATCTGCTAACAATTCCCTTTCTGATGATTGAGCTGCAATTCTTTTCATTTCATTTTTACTGATATCACCCTCTCTGCTTTTGAAAACCGTCATTTTTAACAGTGAATGGATAATCAAATCACATAACCTCCTGATTGGTGAAGTAAAATGAGTGTAGTATTCCAGGGCTAATCCAAAATGACCATAATTCACTGTATCATATTTGGCTTTTTTCATTCTACGGAGAATCATTTTGTCAAATACTCTATGATAATTGTAAGAAGGCATTGATTTTAAAACGTTTTGAATAATCAGATTATAGTTCTTCTTGTATTCTAGTTTCAGTCCGTAGAATTTTAGCAAATTTCTCAAATCATTGATTCTGTCATCGTCTGGTTTCTCATGAATTCGATACAGATTTGTCGATGATTTTTTTGAGAGTAATTCAGACACATATTCGTTTGCCAACACCATACAATTCTCAATCAATGTATGTGATTCTGTTTCTTTTGAGCGACCAAGATTTACTAGATTACCTTCTTCATCAAACTCATATTCAATTTCAGGAAGATCAAAAAATATATAACCCTTCTCGATTTTTTTTCTGGTCAAAGCAGCTGAAAGCACTCTCAGTTTTTTCAGGCATTCTGCAACCTCTTCCGGTATATCATGTTCTTTCCCATCAAAAAGACAGTCAACGTCTTCATAACTTAATCTGGCATCCGAACAGATAACAGTCTCGTGTATTGATTGATGAAGTATTTCGAAGTTCTCATCAAACTTGGTAAGAACGGTTATTGTCAGTTTATCCTCATAGGGTCTCAGACTGCACACATTATTAGAGAGTTTTTCCGGAAGCATTGGTATAACTCTTTTAGGAAAATAGTAGCTATTTCCTCTGTTGAAAGCTTCTTTGTAGATTTCTGAATCTAGATTGATGTATTGAGCCACATCAGCAATGTGTACGTAAAGTTCTGAATAACCATCATATATTTTGTAAGAAATAGCGTCATCATAATCTTTTGCAGAAACAGGATCTATCGTAAAGGTTAGTATGTTGCGCAAATCCAATCGTTTTGAAATTGTGTCTTCATTTATTTCAGTACTGATCGTATCTGCTTCTGCCATTACCGCATCAGGAAAGTCAAGTGGCAAATCATACTGCCTGATTACACCCAGCACTTCAACCTGAGGATCCCCAGCTTTACCGAGAGTTTCAATAACCTTTGCGACTGGGAGAATATGTCTTTCCCGATTGCCCCAATCAGAAATTTCTGCCACTACTTTGTCGCCCTCCACAGCATTTCCTTTGTCTTTAATCAAAATATCTGTGTGTACCTTCGTGCTTATATCTGAAAGAATGTATTTATTGTTGTACCTGATTAAAGTACCGATGAATTTTGTGTTTTTCCGCTCATCTATATTAATTATTATCCCATACAATCTGCCTCTGCGACGATATTTAATCTTAACGGTAACTCTGTCTCCATGAAATGCATTCATAACATCTTCGGCAAAAATCAGAATATCCTCATTCTCTGCAATAACAAAAGCATAAGAAAATCCTTTTGTAAGAGGAGTGGCATCAAAAGTTCCGCTTATTTGTTCTTCATTTACCGATTTGATAAAATATAGCCTTCTATCTCTTTTTATCTCACCAGCCTTTTCCATCAATCTGAGTGTTTTAACCAGTTCTTTATACTGATTTTTCCCTAAACTGAGTAAATCCTGAATTTCTTTGATGGCAAATTTCTTTTCAGGATTATCGTTCAGCAGATTGTTAATTTCTCGGGCAATTTCGTATTGGTTCATCGAATCTCCTTTGTTGAATTCCAAAACTTATAAAGGTTGTCTTGTGTCAAGTTTATGATTTGTGAATCCTGAAATGTAAACTTTGTTCACTTTTTTCAATTCAGTATATTCGGTCACCATAGCATTGAAGTCATGAATTCACTTACGCCACTGGGAAATATCTGTAATATTTTGTAACATGTAGTTTGGAATGCTCATTGCTTGGTTACTGGGTCATTAGTATCAGAGAGCAAGAATAAGATAATTATCAAAGATAAAAAACACAGAATCAACGGAAGACTAAACATAAAATATGTAAGCTTTTCATTGACGTTTTTGACTCATAAAATTTTTTGCACTTACTTTTTATATTTACTTAAAAAATAATATTATTGGAGTCGATATGAAAAATAACATCGTCTATATCCTTTCGTTTATGATTATGTTAGCAACAACACTAGTCGCTCAAATCCCTCAGGAAATAGTTGAAGAATTAAAACTTCTTTCAGAAGAACATCTGACAATTGTCGCTGATAGTATAAATATCATGCCAAAAGAAAACATGGATAATTATCTAAACGTAGTCGTAATCGCTTCAGTAAAAGAAGTTCACAGAACTAACAGCAAATTGCAGGGTGGAGAACATATTATCATAAAATATCCTACTAGAGATCCGGGAAAAAATAACGCTGACAAACCTATGCCGGCAGCTCCAATTCTAGAATGCGGCAAATCATATACATCGTTTCTTAAACTTAACACAACTACCAAGGTTTACGAACTCTCAGTTGATTCAGAAAGTTTTATAGAGATAATTGAAGAAAAGAGTTAAAATACTCCGGTTCTTATCTATTACTTAATAAAAGTGCTTAGAAAAACTATGCACTTTTTTTTTCATCCATTTGTAGAAAACTTCTTCTTTAGTCTATTTTTCACTTTTTTTCATTATTGCTAACTATCTGTCCTAATTTACGTTAGATACTTTCAAAGACTAACCTTCGTACTTCTCTTGATGATTTATCTTCAATCCATTCAATAGGTTAGTAGTTTCGTTCCCAAGAAACAGCTGTTTTTACAATCAAAAAAAAATTTGACACCTCAGAAAAAAAATACAGTTTGGCAACGAAAGTTAACAGAAGTCAAATTTAGTCAAAAAAAGGAAACAAAAGGAAAGTAAAATGTCAGGTAGATTCATTGGTACTATTAACGAAAAGCCTATTACTGACGGCAGACTAATGCTGCCCAAAGAATATCGTGATGTATTTAGTGAAGAAGCTGACCAATCAATTATTATCACAATTGGTCCTACAAACAATGTAGTAATCTACCCTCAGGATAATTGGGAGAAGATATATAAAAAACTCGCCAAAGGTACTGTTCAGCAACGTAAATCTCTGGGAGATATGAGATTATATGCAATGGCTCCCCAAAAACTCGAAGGACCGGGAAGATTCAGAATAAGTAATGAATTAAAAGAATTAACAAATCTCAAACAGAAAGTAAGCTTTGTAGGCGAAGGTTCATATATCAGTGTTTGAGATCCTGAAGCGCTTCAACAAGAAAAAGAAAGAAGATTCAAA
>JAQVBK010000198.1 GCA_028690365.1 Candidatus Cloacimonadota bacterium | reverse complement strand
AAAGAGAAAAACGAGACACCTCGTGAAGATTCAGCTGCTGCAAGCATTCCGCCTCGTCGTTCAGATCGTCAGAGTTCAGATCGTCCGCGAAGAAATGAGAGAAGTTCTAGATTTGACAATAGATACTAAGAAGAAGGGAATCTCGATCAAACGGCAAAACCTTCTTTCACAAAACAACGCCAACCATATTCAGATACAAGTGCAAAACAGCCCACAAAAGAGACACAATACTCTGGGGACAAACGATCACCACATGACAAAACATCTGAAGGCAGAAGAATTATCAGAAGAACTGATTCCAGAGACGAAAGAAGCTCTAAACCGTTTTCTAAACAGGGCTACGATAAAGATAAAATGTCTGACCTCAAAACAATGAGTGTTCTTCCTGTTATAAAAAAGGACTTAACCGAAAAGCTTGAGAAAAAAATAATAAAGAAAAAAGCAGATACACCTTTGGAAGTCAAAGAAAAGCACCTGCAGGCTAAAATTAAACATGGCAAAAAGGGAAGAAAGAAAAAGGATTTTATACCAACAGAATTAGAGGAAGCTGAGATTACTAAAACTATCAAAAAGACCCTATCAAAGAACAAGAAACCAAAGAAATTTAAACGTGAAGCTCAGCAGCAAAGAGATGTTGATGATAAAAACATTGTAATCAGTGAATTTACTTCAGTGAGAGAACTTGCCAATCTAATGGATGTTAGTCCTGGTGATATTATTTCTAAATTCTTTGCGCTTGGTAAAATGGTTACAATTAACCAAAGATTGGACAAAGATTCCCTAGAAACTATATGTGACGAGTTCAATTTTGAAGTCAATTTTGCAGAAGAATATGGAACAGAAATAATACAAAAACAAGCTATTGCCGAACCGGAAGAAATGTTTTCAAGACCTCCTATAGTGACAATAATGGGGCATGTTGATCATGGTAAAACTTCAATCCTGGATTTTATCAGATCAACCAATGTAATTGCCGGTGAATCGGGAGGAATTACTCAACATATTGGTGCTTACCAGATTACTCAGAACGGGAAGAAAATTACATTTCTGGATACTCCTGGACACGAAGCATTTACCGCAATGCGTGCCAGAGGCGCAACTGTTACGGATATTGCAGTGATTGTGGTGGCAGCAAATGATGGAGTAATGCCAACTACTATTGAGGCGATTGACCATGCCAGAGAAGCAGGGGTGACAATTATAATTGCTGTAAATAAAATCGATCTACCGGAAGCCAGCATTGACAGAACTCTTTCCGGACTCTCCAAAAATAATATTTTGGTAGAAGATTGGGGCGGAGATATTCTATGGGTGCCGTGCTCAGCTAAAACAGGGGAAGGAATAGAAGAACTGCTGGAAGCGATTTTGCTAACTGCAGAGATGAAAGAATTGCATTCTCCATTGGATGTTCCGGCTAAAGCCGTCGTAATTGAATCTCAGTTGGATCCACGAATGGGAATTACTTCTACAATTCTTATGCAGGAAGGTAAACTGAAGAAGGGAGATGTAGTTGTTTGTGGAGCAACATTTGGCAAGATCAGGAAAATGCAGAATGAAAGAGGTGGCGAGATAAAAGATGAGTTGCTGCCTTCTGATGTAGCCGTGATTTATGGCTTGAATGAAATACCTAAAGCCGGTGATTATCTGAATCAGGTAGAGAATGAAAGAACTGCCCGTCAAATAAGCACTGAAAGACAACACATCAGACAAGAGAGAGAAAGATTTAAATCACAAACAAAATTGAGCAATCTTTTTGACAAAATAAAAGAAAATGAAATGACCGAATTGAAAATAATCCTGAAGGCTGATACTGACGGTTCTTTAGGAGCATTGTGTGATTCGTTTGAGAAACTTGGTAACGATGAAGTTACTGTAAATATAATTCATCGTGGCATAGGCGGAATAACTGAAAGAGATGTTACTCTGGCTTCTGCTTCAGATGCTTTAATCATTGGTTTTCATGTGCGACCCAGTGCAAAAGCAAAAAAACAATCTGAAGATGAAGGCGTGGAAATTAAGTTGTACCACATTATCTATGATGCAATTGAAGATGTCAAAAACGCATTGGAAGGTATGTTGGCCCCTGATGTTCAGGATTCATATCTTGGTACTGCAGAGATTAAAGAATTATTCAAGGTAAAAAAGATCGGGACAATTGCAGGTTGTGCAGTAGTAAAAGGAACAATCTATTCAAATTCAAAAATGAGAGTTTACAGAGATGACATAGTTATCTATGATGGTGAAATTGGATCTCTTAAGCATTATCAAAATGATGTCAAAGAAGTGAAATCTGGTACAGATTGCGGGATATCAATAAAAGGATTTAATGATCTGAAAGTAGGGGATGTACTGGAAGCATATAAACAGATAGAAGTTATTAGGACTATTTAGGAAAATGTATGTCAAACTATAGAAAACAGCGCTACGAAAAAGAGATTCAAAAGATTATCAGTAATCTGCTCAATACAAAAATCAGAGATGAAAAATTACATTGGATTACGATAAGCTCCGTTGACCTTTCTCATGACTACAGATATGCCAAAGTTTATTTTTCTTTTCTGAATGAAGAAGACGATAAAGAGAAAATTACAGAACACCTGAATAAAACTTCCGGTATGATAAAAAAGGAAATTGGTAACAGAAAAATGATGCGTGTAATTCCTGATTTCTCTTTCATTTATGATGATACCGAGAATAAAGCTAGCCATCTGGAAGAAATACTTGAGAAAATCAAACTGGAATCAAATTAATATCTAAACCACTGAATTTAATTGCTTTGCCAATAGAACTGATTGATAAGATGTTTAGAGCTGATATTCAGTTATTTATCCATTACAATAATCATTAACTGCTCACAAAAAAAACATAGACAAAAAACTTATCCCAATTTCCGTTTGCTACATGAAACTAAAACAAAAAATATTCATGATAATCTTTGCGATAATACTGCTGACTTTTTCGGTGTACTCCGTCATTGCTATTTTACAGAATAAGAGTTTATTAGAGCAGGATTTCACTAAAAGAATTGCATTTACCACAGAGTTAGTTCTAAAAATAAACAAGTTGCCGATTTGGAATTTCAGCTACAACGACCTCAGTCAAAACATCTTCACAGTTATGAATCTTGAACAGACTCTTTCTCTGATGTTGATAGAATTTCCCGATAAAACATTTATTGCCGGATTGAGGGAAGGCGATATTCATGTTTTTACTGATGAAATGATATCAAAGGCTGATTTACTAAAGAAATTTGAGAATGTAAACAGCATTGAAGAATCAGTAAGCTCAATTGACTACAATGAAACATATCTGGCTACTCTTCACCTCTATTTCGATAATTCACATGTAACTCAGAGCATTCGGAAAGCAGTTATAGATTTTACTTTGCAATTTTTCTTTTTAGCTCTTGTCTTGTTTATTGTCATAAATTTCTCAATACAGAGAATTATTGTGGACAGATTGTTGTTGTTCAAAGAGATAAGCAATAATAGTCATAAACAGGTAGTGACAATACAGCAGGAACTTTCGAAAAATCTAAATAATTACGATTTATTGAATGATGCTTTTGTACACAAAAATCTTTACATGGATAAAGCTCTGATATCAAACAAAGATGAAATCGGAGAACTGTATGATTCATTTGTTACGCTGATTGAAACAATAAATATGCAGTTAATTACAATTATTGCTCATTCTAAAAATTTGGAAGAGAAAGTGAAGGAAAGGACCAAAGAATTAAATCAAACTTATCAACGGATGCTTGCCTCTGCACATAAAGCAGGTATGGCTGAAATTGCTGCTTCAACTCTTCATAATATAGGTAATGCAATAAATTCTTTATTAACAAGTATGGATAAAATGTATTCAAATAAGAATGATTTGATAACATTCCTTCAAGCATATAATAAAATAGCAAATTTACTCAAATTGAATCAAGCTGATCTCAATTCTTTCGTCCATAATGATCCCAAAGGAAAGCAATTGATTCCAGTATTTGAAAAAACCAATTCAGAAATGGATTATATAATACATGATAATCAAAATTTATTTGAAAAATCTGTTAATACTTTGAATCATATCATAGAGATAATTAATTTGCAGAACTCCTATGCTCAGGGAGCACACACATTATTGGAGACAGTTTCAGTAAAGAAATTGATTAATGATGCTTTGAGTATTCTCTCAGAAAGCTTTGATAAAAGAGATATTGTGATTGACACGAAAATCTTGAATGATGAAAAACTCAGGCTTCCCAAAAACGATTTATTGCAAATATTCATTAATATCCTAAAGAATTCAATTGAATCAATTCAAACTGCTTCTGAAAATGTCTCAGAGAAGACTATAAAGATTACGGTCAGAAAAGTCTTTAACCAAATAATCATTAAATTCAGAGATTCCGGGCAGGGATTTGATAAAGAAATCAAAAACCAGTTGTTCCAATTCAAATTCTCTACAAAAGAACGAGGAAGTGGTTTTGGTCTTCACTACACTGCAAACATAATTAATAACATGGGAGGCAGAATTATTGCCCACAGCAGAGGAATCAATAAAGGTGCAAGCTTTATTATAATCATTCCTATTAATACACAAAACAGTTTGCTGTAATACGGAGGTAGAGTGTTCAATAAACGGATCATAATAATAGATGACAACGCTGATATACAGGAAGATTATCGGGCAATACTTAATCCTCAGGCAAAAAGTGATGCTATATATGACATCGAATCTTTTTTGGTTGAAGAAGATAATGCGCCGGAAAGCTTGAAATCAGAAGACAAGGAAAAATTGTTGGCAATTACTGATGAAAAATATGAATTGGAATTTGCTTCTCAAGGAGAAGAAGGTTATCGGAAGATTAAACTGGCGATTGAAGAGAAGAATCCGTTTGCAGTTGCTTTTATTGACATGCGGATGCCACCTGGCTGGGATGGTCTGGAAACTTCCCGGAAAATAAGAGAAATTGACAGAAATGTGGAAATAGTAATAGTCACTGCTTATGCTGATGTCCCCAGAAAAAAATTAGCCGCATTAATTACACCAAAGGATAAATTACTCTATCTCAAAAAACCATTTAGTTCTGAAGAGATATTGCAACTGGCTGCTAATCTTACTTCCAAATATTATCTCAACAAAAAAGTCCATCTTTACAATCAGAGTTTGAGAGAACTAATTAATAATTTGCGTTCTATAAAAGGTAATGTTTATGCAGATTACATGGATATTTTGAAAAACATTCTGACGCATATTCTGAAATACGTAGGTACAAAGAATGGAATGCTGGCAATCATAAATAAATCGAACATTGAACAAGTGATATCTATCGGCGAAATATGTCTTGAAAATACAGAAACAATTTTGGGAGAAGTTGGGAAGATTAAAGATAATCAGATGAAAATGGAATATATTTCTGATTGCAATTATCTTGTTTTTCCTCTGACTAAAGAAGATTTTGAAGGGAAAGAAATATACGTGTTTGCTATTGAAGCAAATGAAGAAATCAGAACTAACACGAGCATAATGAAAATTTTGGTGGAAACACTTCAGGACATATTTGCAAATATTTTATTCCAGAAAAAGTATGTTGATAATCAGAAGTTGGCGGCAATTGGACTTAGTGCCAGTAAAATTATTCATGACCTCAAGAATCCACTAGGTTCAATCTCGGGTTTTTCTCAGTTGATATCATATTCTGTAAAAACTATAGATGATGAGCAGTTAAAAAAAGAAATCAACGAAATGTGTACTCTGATAGCTACTTCTGCTGAAAATATGCTGGATAACATCCAAAGTATTCTGGAGTACAGTCAGGGGAAGTTTAGCCTCGTTTTTACAACTATCGAGGTAAATGAATTATTGGATCATTACATAAAAGAGTTTCTTTTTACCCTGGATAAAAACAAAATAGAATATATAAAAGAGATGGAACCAGACCTGTTGATATCTGTTGATATAAAACAATTCAAGAGAGTAATTGATAATGTAATAAGTAATGCTATTCAAGCTTTTAACAATTACGGAGTAGAGCACAGAACCCTTTCATTATCTTGTTGGGATTCAGGAGCAACAGTATCAATAGAAATTGCAAATAACGGGTCTGTGGTTACTGACGAACTGAAAGATTGTATTTTTGAACCTTTCAAGACTTATGGTGGACATAAAGGTGCGGGTTTAGGTCTGGA